>CAZJPT010000037.1:0-11976 GCA_964547835.1 uncultured Desulfovibrio sp. | reverse complement strand
ATAATTATGGGCTCAATCAAAATTCAATCACTAAATTTACAAACTTGACACTAGAGTCCAAATTGGTCTTTTTCTTGGGGAAAAATATCCAAATCACTCTGCCCAATGTCGGATCTAACTCGAATCGACTCAAAAATCGGGGTATTCAGGAAGGCTGTGTCTTTCTCAGAAAAGTTCAAGGTGAAACATTGCCCCGAGCACCATCTTGATTCGGTCACGGTGTAGACATAAAATTTCCCGGGAACTGAGGTTTAAGGATTCAGCCGTACGCAGATGGATATGCCCTCTGTGCGAGGCTGAATACGACAGGGATGTGAACGCTGCAAGCAATATACTGCGCGAAGGTATGCGTATTGCTGCGCAAAAAATAGGGCAGGACATGCCCGAATCTACGCTCGTGGACATTGTGTAAGACCTTCGGAGGCGAAAGCCAGGGAGGTTGCGATGGAAGAAGCGAGAATCCCCCGTCTTCAAACGTGGGAAGTGTCAGGACGATTTGAAGAATCTGCCAAAGGGCCCTGTGGCTGTAGCTGTTTCCGGTGGCGTGGACTCGCTCTGCGCCCTTCTTCTCTGCGTGCGCGCAGGGCATGACACAGTGGCGCTGCATGCCAGACTGTACGATCCTGCCGATGCTGTGACCCGCATCGACCAGCAGAACACAGAGGAGCGCCTCGCCTACGCCTGCTCACGTATGGGCGTCCCCCTGCACGTGACGGATCTGCGCGAGCATTTTGCGGCTTGCGTCAGCCAGCCCTTTGCCCTGGCCTGGGCTGGGGGACTTACGCCCAATCCCTGCACTTCCTGCAACCGGCACGTCAAATTCGACGCCTTCATGGAGTCTGCCAAAGCCCTGGGCTGCACAGCTCTGGTTACCGGTCATTATGCCTCCCTGTGTCATGACCATCCCTATGCCAGTCCCTTTCCGCTGCCCGGCCCGGCAGCGGACATGCGCAAGGATCAGTCCTACTTTCTCGGACTCGTGCCAGGCCGGAACTTCAGCCGCGTGGCCTTCCCCCTGGCCGGTCTCGAAAAAAGTGCTGCCCGCGCCATGGTGGCCGCAGCCGGCATCGAAGTTCCCCAGCCAAAAGAAAGTCAGGACGTCTGCTTCATCCCTCCTTCGGGACAGGGCTACAGAGATGTGCTTGTCAGGCTGCTGCCAGAGCTGGCAGCAGCTTCCCAGGATGGTGATATCGTAGAGATGGACAGCGGCCGGGTTATTGGGCGGCACCATGGCCTGTGGCGCTACACCGAGGGCCAGCGCCGAGGACTGGGCATAGCCTGGAGCGAACCGCTCTACGTAGTGGGCAAGCGGGCAGCAGACAACACCCTGCTCGTGGGACCTGTGTCCAGGACACTGATAACGCACACTGTCCTCACAGACGTCAACTTCCTTATCCCCCCGGAGGATATGCCCGCCGTCTGCCTCGCACGCCTGCGCTACCGACAGAATCCGACACCAGCACGCGTCAGCGTCAGCGGCCGCACCATGCATCTTGATTTTACCATGCCCGTTTCCCTGTCGGCACCCGGGCAGACTGGAGTCATACTTGATCTTGAGCGGCGTGTGCTGGCCGCCGGGACCATAGTGACATCACAATAATTTTTGCCCAGGTGCCGCTTGTCCTGGCCATTGCGCCCAGACAAAGGCAGCGGTCCGGCCGCACCCGTCAGGCGCGATCAGACCGCTTAACAAAACACCGGCCATGCGGCAGAGCGCAGGTCGTGTCAGTCCTTTGTCTCCATGACAGTCACCTTCTTTATGATGACTGGCTCTACGGGACAATTTTCAAAATAGCTGGCCTTAGTGGTCGTGCGGACACGCTCAATCTTGTCGACCACTTCCTTACCCTGAATGACGCGTCCGAAAACACAGTAGCCGGCTCCGTCCTGCGCCCTGTCTGGGTCAAGTGTGCGATTGTCGGCTGTGTTAATGAAGAACTGGCAGGTAGCCGAATTGGGATCTGCAGTGCGGGCCATGGCGATGGTGTAGCGTTTGTTGCGCATTTCGGTCGAGGCCTCGTTCTTTATGGGAGGCATTGTGCGCTTGGGCCGCATGTCAGTGCCCATGCCCCCGCCCTGAATCATGAAGCCCTTGATGACGCGATGAAAAATGGTGCCGTCATAGAACCCGCTTCTGGCGTATTGCAGGAAATTGGCCACAGTCACTGGCGCCTTGCGCTCATCAAGACGCACGAGAATATTGCCCATACTGGTTTCTATGCGCACGATATTGTCAGCGGCCTGTGCCGTGCCGGAGAGGAGGACGCCGCTCATGATGAGCAGGCAGGCTGAAAAAATCAGAAATAGTTTTCTTGTCATGCGTGATGCCGTCCCGGGAACGGCCCTCCTGTATGTTGATGCATTCCCCCCGCAAGATGACTGCAGGAGGGGCTGAAAAATCTGTCTGACGCTAGCATGGAAGCCTGTGCCGGACAAGGTGTCCCAAGCCGGCGCACTACTGTCCAACACGGCCCGGGAAGGCGCCAGGCACGATTTTTTTTGCGGCTGCCCCTTGTAAGGTCAACAGCGACAACCTATATATATTTGCGGCAAGTCACAGCACGTCAAACGGGCACGCACGGCACGGCACGGCGCGACAAATATTCACCGCACGGCGTCGCACTGCCAGCCAGAAGGCGGCGTGGGAATATACGCTGCCCTGGGGTAATTTTGTATTTGAGTTGAATATTTGTTCGCTGCAGGACTGAGATACGGTGCAGGGCAGAACATGTCCAAACACTATAATGTATGCTCGTAAACATTATGCAGGACGTTCCAAGACGCAAGCCAGCGGGACTACAGAAAGTGAAGTGAGAATTTTCCACCTTCAGGCATTGGAAGTTGCCAAGGAGTACAATATGTCGTTTAACTTCAATAGTCAGACCAGAGCTTATCAGAGCTCCTTCAGCGTCGCAGCTGAGTACATGCGCCACGTCTACACCTGGATGACTATGGGCCTCGTGCTGACGGCCATCGTATGCGTCGGCGTCGCCTCCTCTCCCAGTGTGCAGATGGCCATATTCAGCAACGCAATCATTCCCATCGTGCTCATCATCGCGCAGTTCGGCATTGTCATCGCCCTGTCCGCAGCTGTTCATAAAATGTCCGCCGGCATGGCAACGTTCATGTTCCTCCTGTATTCGACACTGACCGGCGTGACGTTGTCCACCATCTTCATTGTCTACCCCATAGGCTCCATTGCCAACGCGTTTTTCACCTGTGCCGGCATGTTCCTGGCAATGTCCATCTACGGGAGCGTCACCAAACGTGATCTTTCCGGCATGGGCTCCTTCCTTTTCATGGGACTCATTGGCCTTGTCATCGCGATGATTGTCAATATGTTCCTGGCCAATTCCATGATGGACTTCGTCATCAGCGTATGCGGCGTTGTTCTCTTTACCCTGCTCACCGCCTATGACACCCAGAAGCTGCGCACCTTCGGCGCCAGCGCCCCGCTTGACGACGGTACTGCCATTCGTCGCGGCGCCATCCTTGGTGCGCTGACGCTCTATCTGGACTTCATCAATCTTTTCCTCATGCTGCTGCGCCTGTTCGGCGATCGCAGATAAGATTTTTCCTGACCGGCGCCTGACCGGCGTCATATGCGCCATGCAACGTTGACAGGGATCTGTCCTGTGTGACAGGTCCCTGTTTTCTACTCTGTTTCCGGTTTCCTGCATGGCTGCCGCACACATGCCGGGGACGCACCCGGACAAGGAATCTTGTGCCAGATGTCGTTTATTTCTGAATAATACGGCATTGGACAGAGTATTTTCAGGATTTTTATGAACGCCCCGCTGTCCGAACTTGAAAAAAACATAGTCGCTCTCCTTAATGAGAAGGGAGCATGTTCCGGGCAGGATCTCTGTCTCTTCCTGGGCATGGAAGATCCAGGGGAACGGGACAGGGTGGCCGAGACCCTCAAGACTCTGCGCGTCAATCGCAAGATTTCGCTGACAGGAAAAAAGTACTGTCGCTGCCAGCTCACGGAAGCGGCCGTTCTTAACATTCTGGATATGCATGGCCCACTGCGAACCCCGGGCGTTCTGCGCCTGCTCGGAGGCTCGGGACGCGTTGACGGCATGCAGCTGAGTGCCATGCTTCGTCAGCTGCAACGGGAGGGCCGGCTTGTCCGGGTGAAAAACCGCTGGTGCACAGCCCCGGACATTACTGCAGACAACGTCCTGAGCCTGCTTTCACATGCGTCCAAAGACATGCCCTCCCTGCTGGCCTGCTTTGGCGGCAATTCAGCGAAAACTGAAAAGTGCCTGCTCGACGTTTTGCAAAGACTCGAGGAGGAACAACGTGTCTGCTTCAAAAACGGACGCTGGAAAGCGAACAAAAAGGAACACCGTAAACTGCGGGGAGGCCACGAGGACAAAGGAAGACAGGCCGCTGACCATGGGCCACGCAAAAATCTCCGGTCAGACACCCTGGTGCGCGGTGTCTATATGCCCGAGCGCGGGCAGGCCATGCTCAGACTGGACAACCCGGCAGGCCGTGCCGGCTTTTGTGTCGTGCGTTCAAGTCCTTTGCCACTCCTGCCAGGCGACAGTGTCGAGGCCAGGCTCAGTGGCGTAAAAGATGGCCGCCACCAAATCTGCGACGTGACCCGTCTTATCAAGCCGGCACAGGACCTGCATCTGCAGATACGCCTTGATGACGCCGTGCATCCTGACAGCGCGCCGATTCTTCGCGGCCGCGCCTTGCAGCCGGCACGCTATAACACCTGGCTCGGCGACACTGCGGATCTTTTCGTCATCGAAAAAAACAAGCCTGGCGCAGCACCCATGGATCACGTCCAAGCCCGTGTCCTGTACCGAACCAGGGACTGTATTGGCGTAGAAGTTGTGTCCGTTGATTTCCGTTTTGATTCCATCTGGCACCATGAGGCGCTGGCCAGGCTCAATCATGAAACACCGCAGGAATTTCCTGACGCCGCCCTGCGCGAAGTCGAATCCCTGCCAGCCAGACTGGACGACAAGGCCATGCGAAAGCGCGCTGATCTGCGCGGGCTGCCCTTTGTGACCATTGACGGTGACATGGCCATGGATTTTGACGACGCCGTCTGCGTGGAAAAAAAAGCTGGAGGCACCTTCATACTGCACGTCGCCATCGCGGATGTAAGCTTTTACGTGCGCCCGGGCTCAGCTCTGGATAAAGAGGCGCTGCGCCGGGGGAATTCCCGCTACTTTCCCACCTCTGTCGATCCCATGCTTCCCAGGCGGCTGAGTGATGACCTCTGTTCCCTTTTGCCGGGCAGGGACAGACCCGTACTCAGGGTACGCATGGAAATCGAAGCGGACGGACGTCTCACGCACGCTGCCTTCGGCCTTGGGCTCATAAACTCTTACGCACGCCTGACATACGATCAGGCGCTTTGCCTGGTCCTGGAAGGTGATGCGTCAACGTGCGAGGAATTTTACAGGGAATGCCCGTATCCCGAAGCCGTTCTCACCATGCTCGGCCACGCCCGTGAGCTTGCCGGTATTCTCGCCGAAAAGCGCCGCCGCAAAGGCGCACTGGATCTGAACTTAAGCGATATCGAGGCCCGTTTTGACGAGGATGGCAGCATAATTTCCCTGGCACACGCCCGCCGCCACGATATGCACAGACTCATTGAGGAATTCATGATACAGGCCAACGAAGCAGTGGCTGAATTTCTGCGTGACAGGGACATGCCCTTTCTCTTTCGTGTGCATGAAGCCCCTTCCGGGGAAAAACTGCTCCACTTCCAGCACATCCTCCAGCGCAGTGCCCTGTTCGGAGGCGATGGCACGCGCCCCGGACATCCGCGCCTGCAGCCTGCCGTTGGAGCTGCGGTGTCAGCGGGCATACTGGCCGGCAAGCTGCGCAGTCTTCGGGGAAGTCCGCAGGAATCTGTTTTCGCAAGACTGTGCGTGCGCGCCCTGCCAAGGGCTGTATACTCTCCTGAAAACATTGGTCACTACGGTCTGGCCTCCGAAGCGTACTGCCACTTTACATCTCCCATACGACGATATGCCGATCTGCTGACTCACAGGGCGCTGAAAATGGCTTTGCAGATTGATCATGAAGCCATTCCCACGGGCAGGCGCCTGATGCGCACTGCCGACATCCTCAATCGCTGCGAGAAGAACGCCCAGGAGACGGAACGTGAGATGCAGGCACGCTGCGCCTGTATGTGGATGCAGCGACAGCCCATGGACAAGGTATGGACAGCTTCCGTTTCCGGTGTACAACCCGGTGGTGCCTTTGTGACTCTTGACGAGGTGCCTGTGGTGGGGTTTGTCCCGGTGAACTGTCTGGCCGGCCGGGACCTTCCTGTGTATCATGCACATGATGAATGCCTGAGTGATGGAAAACGCATTCACGTGCGCCCGGGCAGCAGAGTCACAGTCCGCCTCAAGAGTATTGATCCCGTCAGGCTGTACATTACCTTCACGCCCGCGTAATCATGCTCCCTGCGTGATAATGGGGCATGCGATTCTACTGACAACTGAGAGACACGGGACATTGTCGGGCACGATGTATACGCGGGTGAGGGGCTCATGAGCATATTTTCCAGAACACAGGGCATTGGCATGGCGGCAATACTGCTGGCCATGAGCACCATTATCTCGCGCTGTATGGGTATTGTCAGGGAAAAAATCATTTCCTGGCAGTTCGGCGCCGGAGCCGAGGTCGATATCTATTTTGCCGCGTTTGTGGTGCCTGACATCATCAACTACCTTTTGGCTGGTGGCTTCATGGCCATCACGCTCCTCCCCATACTCTCGCGTCTTTTTGCCAGTGACGAGGAAGATGGCTGGCGCTTCTTCTCCGCAGTGCTTACATGGATGGCCGTAGCTGCCGTGCTCTTCACTGCGGCAGCCCTGTTCTTTGTGGAGCCGCTGGCCAAACTGGCTGCCCCGGGTCTTGCGCCGGAAATGTACGGACGCCTGCAGCTGTTCATGCACCTGACAATGCCGGCACAGCTCTTCTTTTTAACCGGATCCTGCTTCACTGCGCTGCTCTACATGCGCAGGCAGTTCGTCATCCCCGCCTTGAGCCCGCTTATCTACAACGGTACCGTCATCACCATGGGCGCCCTTTTGCCTGTGCTTGGTCTTGTACGCGGCATGAGCGGCTACTGCGCTGGCGTTCTGGTGGGCGCAGGCCTGGGAATTCTGATGCTGCCTGTCATTGCGGTCCGCCAGGGCGGACTGCACTACCGCCCCTGCTTCTGGCACCCGCAGCTCAAACGCTTTATACTGCTGGCCCTACCCCTCATGCTGGGGCAGACCATCTCCGCCCTGGACGAACAGTTCCTGCGCATCTTCAGTTCCCTCACAGGCGAGGGTTCTGTAGCCCTGATCAGCTATGCCAGGCGCATAGCCGCCGTTCCTGCAGCAGTCATAGGGCAGGTGGCAGGCATGGCCTCCTATCCTTTTCTGGTGGCCCTGCTGACCAGGGGGGACAAAGAGAATTTTGTGCGCGTACTTTCCCTGAGTCTGCGCACCGGCCTGTGCCTTGCGATTCCCCTGATCATGTGGATGTCATGCGTGACGCCATCTACCTTTACCCTGCTCTTCTACGGTGGCCGCATGACCGAAGCGGAGATTGTGCGCGCCGTGCCCCTGCTGCAGACATTGCTTGTAGCCACACCAGTCTGGGTGCTGCTGGAGCTTATAACGCGCTCTTTCTACGCTCAGAGCGACACGCTTACGCCGGCTCTGTGGGGCACCATCATTACCATTGTCTTCCTGCCAGTCTACCGCTTCATTGCCGTTCCCATGGGTCCCCAGGGCGTGGCTGTCTGCTCACCTGTGAGTCTTGCCGCATTCACTGCAGTCCTTGTTGTCATCTGGATACGACGCCAGGGAGCCTTCGTCTTCAGCGGACTGCTCTCAAGCCTTGTCAAGGCGGTCCTGTGCGCCGTACCTGGCTGTGTCGGAGGCTGGTGGCTGGATGAGCAGGTAACACGCCTCATGGACGACTTTTCCCCCATCCTGACATCTTTCTTTGCCCTCAGCGCAGCAGGACTCTTTTTTGTAGGCACCTTCGTGCCCCTGGGTATACGCTTTATGCCCGAGATCTTTGATCGCATCACGAGCCGCCTGAGAAAACGCATGGTCAGAACGGACACGTCTGCCGGCAATGCCTGAACGCTGAGGACGCGGTACTCCCCTTCCGTGCCGATGCCAGTCGCCAAGCCCAAAATGCTCCCCCTGTTGTCGGGGATGTCATTATAGCGATGCCGGCTGTATCCGCTGTGAATTGCAAACCTTCCACAGCCTTTTCCGGAAGCTGAAGCGCCGGGCAGGGCCAGTGGTGCCCAGCTGAAGAAAATCCGCGTATGTCCGCCCGAGGGAATCTTGCAGCATGCAGACACGCTGGCGCATTTCGTGGTCAAAAGTGCAGCGAAATTTAAACAGGGACAGCGACCAGGTATGACGCACAGAAGGCAGCATTCCTGTCCAGCCGGCAGAAGACCAGTTGCTCTGTGTCACAGACAAGGCCGACAGCTGCTGGGGCGCAGACTGCGCCTCTGCGTATGTACGCCCGCACAAACAAGCTTGTCCATGCCGGAAATGATGCTGGTACCAGCAAATTTTCCATGCCGGTTCTCTGCTGTCAGTCTCAAGACCAGAATGCAAAAGACCGCCTCCGGATGAAGCGGTCTTTCACGCACGGTCTTCCGTGCTCAATATTCTGTCCTGGCATTCCCGGTCAGCTGGCGGTACCGGCGCAGCGTCAGATGCGTCAGACCTACGGCCAGTGCATCAGACGTATCAAGCGCCCAGTCCGCGGCACGCACGCCCAGACGCAGGCGAACCATGACGGCCACCTGTTCCTTTTCGGCCCCGCCTGTCCCTACCAGGGTCTTCTTGATCAGAGCAGGTTCGTAGTCAGCGACAGGAAGCCCGAACGACGCGCATGCTGCCACGACCACTCCTCTGGCCTGTCCCAGCTTGAAGGCCGTCATCACGTTACGGGCCATAAAGACCTGCTCCACCGCAGCTTCCTGTACTCTGCAACGCTCAAGGACGGCAACCAGCTCGTGATAGATGACGGCCAGACGCTGTCCAAAGTCGCGTGTCGGATCCGTAGTGGTTTTGATGACACCGCAGTCAACCAGTTCGTATTCCGTGCCCCGAGCACGAATGACCCCCCAGCCGGTGCGCACTGAGCCCGGATCTATGCCGATGATGGTAACAGGATCCATAAGTCAGCCCAGGACTAGGCTACTTCCTCCGGGAACTCGGCATTACAGTAAACGTTCTGCACATCGTCATTGTCGTCAAGCGCCTCCATCAGACGCATGACCTTTTCAGCCGCTGCCGGTTCCACAGGCACGAGATTCTGAGGAATCATGGCCAGTTCGGCGGACTGCATGGCTACGCCGGCACTTTCCAGCGCGTCGCGCACTGCCGCAAAATCTTCCATGGTGGTCTGAATGGTCCACGTATCCTCATCATCGATGACATCGTCAGCGCCAGCCTCGACGGCCAGTTCCATCATCTTTTCCTCATCATAGGCGGCTCTGTCCACAGTGATGACGCCCTTGCGATCGAACATCCAGCTGACGCTGCCGTTCTCACCAAGGGAGCCTCCGTGCTTGCTGAACAGATGGCGGACTTCGGCGACAATACGGTTCTTGTTGTCAGTGGCCACTTCGACCATGATGGCGATACCACCGGGACCATAGCCCTCGTAGAAGCACTCGGTCAGGTCGCCGCCGGCATCCTCGCCGGTGCCCTTGCGGATGGCGGCTTCAATTTTGTCCTTGGGCAGGTTCACGGCCTTGGCAGCCGCTATGGCAGAACGCAGACGGGAATTGCCGGCGGGATCACCACCGCCCTTGGCAGCGATGATGATTTCCTTGGCGACCTTGGTGAAGATCTTGCCGCGTTTCTCGTCCTGACGCCCCTTGCGGTGCTGAATATTCGCCCATTTGGAATGACCAGACATAAATTACCTCTCAATAATCTGAAACCCGCCGCGCCTGTTCGCGCAGATCAAGCCCCACAAAAAACGTTTCCTTGCTTTCGGCCCTGGAACTTTTTGGCTTAAACGTCCTGACATGCGTAAACGCCCTGCGCATGGGCGTGAGGAGTTCCTGAATGTCCGGTCCCATGAATATTTTGACCACGAAGGAACCCCCTGGCCTCAATCTGGCCAGAGCCAGCGCAAATGCTTCCTTGCATAAATCCAGGGAACGACATTGATCCGTGAACTTGTTTCCAGTGGTACTCGGCGCCATATCGCTCATGACAACATCAAAAGGTCCGATTTCGTCAAGCTTCGCCTCAAAGGCGGCGGATCTGTTGAAAACGTCCTCGAGCATGAACATGACCTGCGGAGGAAATTCTGTTCTCACTGGCTGGATGTCACAACCCAGCACCATACCGGCAGGACCTACCTTTTCGGCAGCCCCCAGAGACCACGAGCCTGGCGCGGCTCCAAGATCAAGGACACGCATGCCACGCCTGAAGATATGGAAGCGGGCATCAATTTCCTTGAGCTTGTAGACGCTGCGTGCAGGATAATTCTCCTGTTTGGCCTTCAAAAAATAGTGATCCCGATATTCCTTCACGGATACATTCTCACACTGACATCTTCAGCACCTAAGACAACAACCCGGACGTCCACCATGTGTATTGGGCTAAACACGGTGGCTGGTCCGGAACCCCGTTGCGGCAGGCGCAACCTGCAATCGAAAGCTGTCAGCACATACACTTTTTTTTTCCTCTAGCCAATAGACAAAAACACAGGCACAGGCACAGGCACAGGCACAGGCACAGGCTGCTGACGAATGAGGGTTTACGCAATTTTTACGGAGCTGGTAAATTGGCGGAGTTGCCGTTCTCTGCCCCGGGGCGGTCTCTTCCGGCGTTTTCCCGCATCCAGGCTTCTCGAGCCTCCGAGGAATGCGGCAGCGTCCATTCCGTGCAATCCGCCCCTGACGCCAGATTGTGTCGTGAAGGCAGGAATCCCGTCGATTCGAGGCTTGACAAAGGCTCGTTCAAGACTCGAACTGCCCCCCTTGCTCGGGCGCATGACAGCCGGCCTCGCCACGTACCTCTTCAAAGCCGACCTTCACCGACTTCTGGAAAAAGGCCATGCCAACACGCAATATACTTGTATACCCCTCAGCGCGCAGACAGGCATCATAGTCCCTGTCTGCTATCTGGCTTAAGGCGTTCTGAACACTTGCTTCCAGCTTTTCCGCTGAAGGCGCAAGCTTGAATTCCAGTACCGCTGCACGCGTATTCAGCATGTCAGTCACGATGAGATCGTAGCGCCCGAGGCCGGACTCCCTGTTGGAGCGGGTGCCGTAGTATCTTATTCTTAAAATACCATAGATCATACCATGGTAGTAGGCCTCTTTGGCATCGTGAAAACTGCAGCCCTCCAGCACTGCGGTCAGGTACTTCTCCAGTTTCTGCACGTCCTGCGCCCAGAGCGCATTGTACAGTGTCGTGATCTTGTTCTCGTGAAGAGTTTCTTTTAGCCAGGCCTCCACTTCTTTCTTGAATACCCCCCAGACTTCCCGGTTGGGGATGGCAAGGAGGCTTTCATCCTCGACTATATCTTCCTGAAAAAGTTCAGGGTGCGGGACTTGAGTGAGATAGCCAGTCATATAGAGAAGCGTCCAGAAGTTATCTTCGTCCCTGTGGATGTCAACATAGTTCATGGCAGGGTTGAGCGTGACCGCAACGGGATTTCCAGCCATAAGATTGGCCAGCTTTCCAAGCACGTCAGTCTCTTCGGGCAGGCGTTCGATAAAGTCCCGGGGCAGATCGTTAGCGCTTGTGCTGACCCAGTAAGCCTCTGGTTTTGTATCGGGATCGTCCTGCACAAACGACAAGTACTTCAGTATGCTCCAAGGGCAGTATATATCTGTACGATTTCCAATGTGATAGCCGTCGTACCATTCCCTGATGATGTCCCGTTTTTCCTCACAACCGGCATCTGCCAGCATCTTGTCTACTTCGTCCTGGGTGAAGCCGA
>CAZJPT010000036.1:6441-12114 GCA_964547835.1 uncultured Desulfovibrio sp. | reverse complement strand
CGTACGGTGGGTGGTGTGGGAGGTCGGGGCGAGAAATCGCCCCTCCTACCCGATCCGAAGAGGTGGCTGCCTTGTGTCAGGCACTGTGTTAAGCGATGATCCAAAAACTGATTGCCTGGGGATTGACATAAAATAACCTGACAGCTTCATGTCTTTGCAGCTGTTTCACTTCCACATCAGATGCGGGCCAGCAGCTTCAGGCCAGCTCAAATTATTTTTGTACAGTTCCTGAACCCCTCTGATGATTTTCCTGAACCTGCTTCGCTTCGCTCAGGTCACTCGTTGCCATAGCGGCGTCTTTCCTTTAGTTAAACATTTGGCCGTAGTGGACATGCCCTCTGCGGGGCTGGACACGACAGGGATATGAACGTTGCAGGAAATATATTGCGCACGGTATGCGTATTGCTGTGAAAAAAAACAGGGCAGGACATGCCCGAATCTCAGCTCGTGGACATTGTGTAGGACCTTTTGAGGCGAAAGCCGGCGAGGCTACGATGGAAGAGGCGAGTATTCCCCCACCTTCAGGCGTGGGGAGTGTCAAAGTATAAAGCTCGATTCCTGGCGTGTGCTGTGCTGGCAGGGAGGAGCCCGAGGCTGTTCCGCTGTTTCCGCCGGATATGAGACGAACCGTTAACGGACATGAGAAAGGAGGGGCGCCTTTACCCGCCCAGGGTCGCGCCGATGTACATATGATAAGTGATGCCCTGAAAGAAGCCGAAAGTATTTGTAAAACACTTTTCCGTAATGGCTTCGACGCCCATATAGTCAATGCTCCGCTGCAGCAGCGTCTGATTTCGCTTGGAGGCGAGAAGGCCGTGGACCTGGCCTGTGACTGTCACTACAAGCTCATTGCCAAGATTTTTCCAGACGCCCAGCCTGCGCCAGAGGATGAACCCTATGTCGCTACGCTTGTACACAACGGCGTTCTGTACCGTTTTTATCCCCTATCTGACGCCAGGAGCGGTCATCCGGAGCTGGCGCTGCTGCGCATGACACCTACGCTTGCCAGGGCTATTCCAGCCAGCGAACGTATAACCATGCGTCTGAGCGGTTTCGGTCTGGGCAAAGCCAGCAACGAAGACGATCCCTACGACGGATTCGAGCCAATGGCCACAGGTGAGGTCAAGCTTGCCGGTCTGCCCGACAACACGCTGCACCATAACTATGTGCTGGGCATCAGAGCCATGCGCTTTGCCGCCAACTTTGACCTGCCCATCGAGGAGAACACGCGCCTTGCCATTATCCGCGCCGTGCCGCGCATACTGGATTATGTGCCGGCAAGTGACATCCTTGACGAGTGGCGCCGTGTGGACGCCGAGGCCATGTACCGCTTTGTCATGCACATGCGCGACCTGCATCTTTTGCCGGGGCTTATTCCTGAGCTGGCAGCGCTGGCCAGTGTCAAGCATCATCGCAACAAGCGTACCAGTGAGGAAGAGGATTTGCTGACGCACACCATCAACTGTGTGCGCCACTACCCTGAAAGCGGCTTCCATTATGACTGGATGGGCACCCTGGCAATGCTCTTTCACGATGTGGGAAAGCCGTTTACTGCCGAGTACCTGGACGGTGAGTGGACTTTTTATCAGCACCACAGGGTTGGTGCGGCAGTGACCAGAAAGATTCTGCGCCGCCTGCACTTCCCGGCAGAGGACATTGATCTTATCTGCGATCTGGTGCGCTCGCACATGTACTATTATTTCATGCTGACTGACAGAGGCATTCGTCATTTCATGAGCCTGGATAACTATCCCCGGCTCGTGGCCATGGCCAGGGCCGACATGCTGGCCAGGGACGAAATGCCCACCACCTTCAATCATAATCAGAAGTACATGGAGCGTGCCAATATCCCCGAGCAGATGCTTGAGCCCCTGCTCAATGGTAATGAGATCATGCAGCTGTGTCACATCAAGCCCGGCCCCATGGTTGGTCTGATCAGGGATGCCCTGCTCAAGGCGCAGATTGCCGGTGATGTGACCGACATGGATACAGCCAGAGAGTTTGTGCAGCGCTACGGCAGCCAGATATCCTAGAGCAGTTTCATATTGACATACGGTACACCCCCCATCGCTGCAGTGAGAGAGTCTGATGCGGTGTCTGCTGCCGATATCTGGCTCTGGTTTCCGTGAGTGCGGACATGCTGTCTGATGTATATCGGTTCATTTTGAAACTGCTGCAGGGCGCTGCATGTGCGCACAGACCCCTTGCACACGACAAAGCCCCCGCAAGCCGGTACAGGCAGGCGGGGGCTTTCATATATGTCTGGCCAGGCTAGCCGGCAACAGCTTCCTTGCTGGCAGCCGGAGTGGCAGCTTCGTCAGAGCTCTGAGCAGGGGGAGTGGTGGGCTGGAGTCCGGGCTCGGCGGCAGGTCTGGCTGCGGCCTTGCGCACCGGCTTTTCGGGGAAGCGCGTTGTTCCGTCCTTGAGCATGAGGCCAATGGCCTGCACAGGACAGGCCTCCATACAGGGCGTCATCCACTTACCGGTTCTGGCGCGGATATCGCGGCACAGATCGCAGCGCACTGCTACCTTCCTGGGCTCTGTCAACTCCGCGTCATCGGGATTGTCTTCGACCTTGACTACGGGCAGTGAGCTTACATCCATCTGGATGGCACCATAGGGACAGGCGTCGGCGCACATCTCGCATGCCAGGCAAACTTCCTCGTGCATGACTACTTCGCCGCTTTCCAGCTGATGCAGAGCGCCGGTGGGACAGATTTTGCAACATGGAGCGTCCGGACACTCATGACAACGCACGGTGGTCTTGAAGCCCTCGCCCTTGACCACACGCACACGCGAGATGAACTCGCTTCTGCGTCTGGTGGCCTCCTTGATATCGATGCCGTGGTGGGCTGCTATACAGGCCATTTCACAACGTCTGCAGGCCCGGCACCGTTCCGTGAGAAAGACTACTCGTTCCAGCATAGTTTAGTCCTTTTGTTCTACGTCGAGACTGAGAAGGGTAAGTCCGTGCCCCCCGTGCGGGGTAAGATTCAGGCTCTGGCAGTGCGGGCAGCAAAAGCGCCGGCTCGTGAGAGACAGGCGCGCTCCGCAGTCCCGGCAGTCGCATGTCAGCGGTTCGATATCCACCACGAGCCGGGCGTCAGCGGCTTGTGTGCCTTCACAAAGAAGCTCGAAACAGGCAGTGAAGGTACTGATTTCCACGCAGGAAAGAAGACCGACACTGACCCGGATAGACGTGATGCGTCCGGCGGGTTTCTCAGGGTGTGCGCTGTTGTGGACGCGGACGGCGTCAAGCGCAGTTCGCAGCAGCCCCTGGGCCAGGGAAGCTTCGTGCACGGTATCCCATCCTCCTAGCGTTCGGTGCAGGAGACGCAGGGATCAATGGTGTTGGTAATCAGCGCCGCGTCAGCAAGTTTTGCATTGCGCAGCATGACTCCAAGCGCTTCCCAGTTCATGTAGGAAGGAACGCGCCACTTAAGGCGTTCCGGGATTTCTGTGTTGTTGGTGCGGATATAGTAGATGACCTCGCCACGGGGCGCCTCAGTGCGGGCCACACCCTCGGACGGGAAGATACGCGTCATGGGGACGTGATGCGGTCCTTCAGGCATGTCGCGCACACACTGACGCAGAATTTTGATGGATTCGGGTATTTCATGCAGGCGCACACAGGTGCGTGCGAACAGATCACATCCGTCGCGGGTGATGATGTTGAAATCCATCTTGCCGTACGCGGCGTAGGGGGATTCCTTGCGCACGTCACTGGCTATGCCCGAACCACGGGCCACAGGACCCACCACACCGAGACGCACAGCGTCCTCAGGGGAGAGAATGCCTGTTCCTTTGATACGGTTGGCGATCATGGGATCCGTCTCAAAGATATCGGTGATTTCGGCAACCTCGGGTTCGAGCTTGTCCAGAGTCTGGAGCAGCAGGTCAAAACATTCCTGATCCAGGTCGTACTTGGTGCCGCCAATGCAGTTGAGGGCCAGGTTCATGCGGTTGCCATACAGGGATTCCTTCACGTCCTGCATAAGCTCGCGCGTTTCCATGGTATGCATGAAAAGCGACTCAAAACCGCACAGATGTGCCTGTATGGACAGGGTAAACAAGTGTGAGGCGATGCGCTTCACTTCTTCGGCCATGGTGCGCAGGTACTTGGCGCGTTCGGGTATCTTGATTCCCAGACAGTTTTCTACTGCCATGGCATACGTAAAGGCATGGCTGTTGGAGCACAGGGAGCAGACGCGCTCGCAGAGCGTCTGATTCATGAGCAGGTTGCGCTTCTGGGCGAGGCTTTCCATGCCTCTGTGCACGTGCCCGCTGTAGAGTGTGGTACTGCGAATAATTTCGCCCTCCACATTCAGGTTGAAATAAACCGGCTCCTCAAGGGCTACGTGCACCGGTCCCAGAGGAAGCGTGAAGGTGCTGTTCTCCTGGATCTTCATTATCTGCCTCCCTGTTTGGCGCTCAGCACGCTTTCCCACAGATCCTTGGAACAGGCACCATTCATCATGACAGAGAGCGGTACGTACTGGTTGAGTACGCCCGTATCCAGCCCGGCATCAAGGAACAGGCGCACGGGATTTGGCTGGTTGGTCACCTGGATGTTGGAAAGCTCCATCATCTCGCGTTCATGCCAGTCGGCATTGAAGAAGAAGGGCGTGATGCTGGGAACAGAGGGTTCGTCCCTGGTTATTGTCGCTGTGACGTTGTAAAGAACACCGTCAAGCAGAAAGTGGTAACAGACCGCGTATGGCGCCTGTTCGGCGTCTGGCGCGCTGGTTCTGGCGTATGCGGAGACAAGGCTGAGTCTTGCGCAGGCGCTTTTGAGGGAGGATGCGGCGGCTGTAAGCAGAGAGGTGGAGCTCAGCTCGAACCAGTGCTGGGTGTTGCCATCCTGGTCCGTGATGTGGCGCGTTCCATCAGGAGGACAGAGTTTAGTCAGTGTATTGATGAGGGCTGTGTTGCCCTTGATAGTGCTTTGCATAGGGGCCTCGCAGGCGTCGCCGATCCCCACCGGTGAGGATCGGCGCAGACACAGTTGCGATTAGGATGGAACATTGGAGGTCGCCCGTTCCGGACGCAGGGCGCATGTGGTGTTGCGCTCGGCGTCGAGCAGCTGACGGCAGCTGCGGCACAAATGGCGGATTTCCTCTGGATTGATATTGCCGTCGTGCTTGTACAGCTCTGCGGCTCTATCCCCGGGGAGAACACGCATGGGCTGACCGCAGTTGGCGCAGGGCTGATAATTGATAGTGTGCTGCTCGACATGCATGAATTTGTCCTTTTCCAGGTGGGCGCTGTGCCAGTTTGGATCAATGGACATGGCCTGCATGGGGCAGTAGGTAACGCACGCACGGCACAGACAGCAGCTGCCCTGCCATATGGTGATGGTCCAGTTGCGCGTGGTTTTGCGTATATTGATGGCACCGGCCGCACAGGCGTGGCGGCACATGCCGCAGCCGAGGCACAGAGAAGGGTCAATGACAATGCGTCCCCGTATACGCTTTGGGGTGAAGGTCTCCCCGAATGGGAACGGATCCGTGGCCGGACCGGAAATAATATTGCGCAGCAGAACATTCAGAAAGCTGGGCATAGTTATTCCTCCTTATCCAGACCGAGTTTCTTCATCCAGATGGAGCGGGCCAGCACAACAGCTTCCATAATGGCCTGGGGCCTTGGCGGACAGCCTGGAACGTTGACGTCCAG
>CAZJPT010000036.1:0-6431 GCA_964547835.1 uncultured Desulfovibrio sp. | reverse complement strand
GGAAGGAGTCTGCTCAAGGGACCGGCGATGGAATAGCTGTCGCGGAAGACACCGCCGGATATGGGGCAGATGCCTACGGCCACTGTGACCTTGGGTTCCGGGATTTCATTCCAGACACGCAGGACATAATCGCGCATGTGGACAGTGACAGGGCCGGTCACCAGGACAATGTCAGCCTGTCGCGGTGAACCGGTGTAGTGACAGCCCAGACGCTCAACGTCGTAACGGGGGATAAGGGCGGTTGTGGCAAGCTCGACGTCACAGCCGTTGCAGGAGCCGGCGTTTATCCTGAAGAGCCAGGGGGAACGGACCGACGCTTTCTTGAGAACAAGATCCAAACTCACGTCGCACTCCTTAAACGATTATGACCAGCACGAGGCTGATGAGGGCAAGAAGAGTAGGAAGCTTAAAGTAGAAGACCATGGCCTGATCAATGCGGAAGCGACCGGTGGCAGACCGTACAATGGAGATGGCGCACACCATGAAGACCATGACCTTGAACATGAACCAGAACAGATTAACCAGCCAGTAGTCGTGAATGGTGCCAGGGAAGAAAAGGACTACGCCAAGGCTCATCACCACAAAGGTCTTGAGGGCGCTGCCAATCTTGAAAAGGGCGAGCAGTGGGCCGCCGTATTCCAGCAGAGGACCTTCCAGAATTTCAGTCTCCGCTTCGGCCACGTCAAAAGGCGGCACACCCATGGTGCCGGGCAGGAACATGAGATAGGCGATGAAGGCCGGTATCATTATGGGATTAAGACCAAACTGCCCATTGTCAATCTGGTACTGCACAATGTGCAGCAGGGAGAAGTCAGCGGTGTTGAGGCCCGATGCCTTGCCCGTGATCATGGCTACAGTCAGCAGAATCATGAGCAGAGGCAGCTCGTAGCTCATCATGATGAGCATTTCACGCGAGAAGCCGATGGCGCCGAAGGGAGAGCTTGACGCCGATCCGCCAAGCATCATGGCGATGGCCGGGATGGGAAGAAGGTAGAACAGGACAAGGAGATCGCCCATGTTATGCATGCCTTCAAAGACCCCGGGCACCGGTATAAAGGCAGCACAAGCCGCCATGCCTGTCATGCCGATGACCGGTGCAAAGCAGAATATGGTCCGGCAGGCAGTTTTTGGGATAAGGGTTTCCTTGGTCAGGAGTTTGGCAATGTCCAGCAGGGGCTGGATAACGGGCGGTCCTACACGGCGCTGCAAGCGCGCCACAAGGATGCGGTCAAGGCCCTTGAGGAAGAGGGCAAAGGCCAGGGCGAACAGGCCGCCAGGGAAGATGCACACGTGAAAGAGTGCCCAGAGAACATCTGACATGGCTTAGTCCTCCTTGTTCGGCGCTGGAGTCGGCATTGTGCGCAGGAAGGCCGGCAGGCCGCCGTACACACTCGAGGGACGCATGCGGGTGGAAGCCGGCTCTGGCTCGCGGCCGCAGTTGTGCACGTCGATCTCACGCACGCGCACGAAGCGGCGGACAACCCAGTAGCCAAAGCCGAAGGGCGCCAGCATGATGACGAACAGGACGAAGGGATTCCAGCCCGTGCCCTCCCCGCCCAGGGTGGTCAGACTGAATGGCACTGGCGGGATGTTGAACTGGGCCAGTATGGCGGAAATGGGAGCAAATACGGTGCCAGGGAAGATGCCGGTTATGATGCAGCCCACGGCAAGAATGAGCATGGGCACGCGCATGACCATGGGCGGATCCTTGATATCCTTGAGGGCCGGGTTGGGCTGCCCCAGGAAGGCCGCGTGCATAAACTTGGCGATATAGGCCAGAGTCAGCACAGAGCCGAAGAGTGAGAGCAGGGCCAGAATGGGCTGATTGGCCTGCATGAGCGCGTGGTATATCATCCACTTGGAGCTGAAACCGGAGGTTGGCGGAATACCAACGACCGACAGGCCGGCGATGAGGAACATGGCCATGGTGAAAGGCATCCTCTGCCCGAGTCCGCCAAGTTCGCTGAGATATTCCTTGTGCGTCATGTACATGAGCGCACCGCAGACAAGGAAGAGCAGATCCTTGAAGAAGACGTGGTTGACAAGATGCAGCAGACTGCCGCTGAGCCCCAGGGCAGCCGATGTGCCAATGGCCAGGGCATAACCGGCTACAGCTATGGACAGAACCATGTAGCCTATCTGGCTGACAGTTGAGTAGATGAAGACGAGCTTGACCTGGTCGGCGCGTATGGCCTGGGCTGCGGCATAGACGATGGTCAGAGCGCCTACCCACATGATGAAGCTGGACTGCGCCACGTTGTACAGAGCAGGCGCCCCGGCCCCCAGGATGAGGAAGAGCTTGGCGAGGCCGACAATGGCGCTCTTCAGGAGCATGGAGGAGATGTAGCCGGACACAGGCGTGGGTGCCACAGCCGGGTGCATCTGCCAGTCAATGCGCACAGGCAGCTGTGCCGCCTTCATGACAAAGCCAATGGCCAGCAGGGCCAGGCCCAGAGACATATTGGTCTGTCCCAGCGGCATCCACTCGCCGGGCACGCCGAAGGCGGTCACACTGGCGCCGCCGCCAATAACGCAGACACCTACAAATATGAAGCCAGCACCGACGATATTGAACAGGAAGTACTTGCCTGCCTCTCTGAGGGAGAGCCTGTCTCCTTCATGCGCCAGACACATGTACAGCGTCCAGGAGCTCATGATCTCCCAGAACACGAAGAAACTGAAGAGGGTCGAGCTCGCGGCCATACCCACGAGGCCGCCGCACATGGCTGTGAAGAAGCAGTAGAAGCGCCACTGCGAGTGGCTGTGATCCATGTAGCCCACGGCATAGGCCATGTTCACGGCACCCAGTGCGGGAACGATCACGGCGAAGGCGTGGGAGAGCGTGTCCAGTTCGGTGGCGCCCAGGGCCAGCATGGCAGTGAGCGTCAGAACAGCGACGCAGGACCAGCCGGCCATGCGCGGGTTGCGCGTGAAGAAAGCGGGCACTATGGCACCAAAGATGGGCAGAACCACGTAGACGGGCCAGGTGACCAGCAGTGCTTCAGCAGGCAGGGCTTCGCCGGAGTACGAGCACATTTTTGCGGCCTTGTAGGCCAGCTCGTAGGGCAGGTTGGGGAAGATGCCGAAAAGCAGGGCCATGCCGGCCAGGCCAATCATGGCCGCCTGCATGGTGGGCGACGGATCGTGCAGCACCGGGGCGCTGGCCGGACGCTTCTTGAAGAAGATGACATTGATAATGCGTGTGTAGTAAATCACGCCGATGGTGGAGCCAATCAGCAGAATGGCCGCTATGAAGACGTTGCCATCGACGACGGCCGCATTGATCATGGCGAATTTGCTGTAGAAGGCGGCAAATGGCGGCAGTCCCATGATGGACAGAATGCCGACTAGTATGCAGGCACAGGTGACGGGCATCTGCGAACTGGCACCCCTGAAGTCATCCAGTTTCCTTGAGCCTGCGCAGTGAATGATTGCGCCAGCGGCACCAAGGAAGAGCAGATCCTTCATGATGGCGTGATTGAAAATATGGAAGAAAGCGGCAGTGGTGGCCATCACCGTTACCAGGCCAAGGGTAATGGTGATTTCACCGATCTGGCCAATGGTGGAATAGGCCAGCATGCGCTTGATGTCCTGCTGGCGCAAGGCCATGATTTCGCCGTAGAAGAGCGTCACGGTTCCTGCCAGCACCATGCCGGTGCCGTACCAGGACAGCCCGAAATAGCCTGGGATTCTGATAATCTCCGGACCAGCCTGGCCGGCGATGATGGCGGCAATGCCGAAGAAGCCCATCTTTGTGACGAGACCGGACAGAGGACCGGAGACGGAGCTCGGTGCGGCCGGATGGGCCTCAGGCAGCCACCAGTGCAGGGGCGCGACGCCGGCTTTGGTGCCAAAACCGAGCATACAGAGCACGAGAGCCAGCTGCCCCCAGGAGGAGGTCAGAGTCTGCATGCCGGTCCAGGCGACCGGGGCCACGTCTAAAATGGCGTGGATTTGAGCGGCGTCATTGGACAGGAGGATGATGCCTGGCAGCATGAAAAGAGCGCCGCCGATGCACATGACAAAGTATTTCGTTGCTGCGCGGCGCGCTGTGGCGGTGCATTCATGAGCCACCAGAATAAAGGTGGAGAAGGTCATCATTTCCCAGAAGCCGTAGCCGTTAAGCTCGGCCACGCTGTCCGAAGAGACAATGCCGCACAGGGAAGAGAAGGTGAGCAGCAGGAAGAACCAGTACCAGCTCTTCCTCTTGTCATGCGCCATATAGCCGACGGAGTAGAGGCAGATGATGATGGCGATGATGGTAACTATCACCAGGAACAGCTGCGACAGGGGCGTCATGGGCGCAAACAGAACCGTCAAGAAGCACAGGATGGCTGTGCCAACGGCTGTGATTAAGGCAATTTTCTCCCTGTACAGCCAGAAGAGGATGCCAACGACAAAGGCGGCCAGGTAGAAAATCCAGGTGGAAATATGCGGTGTGCTGTGATGGATGGATGGGGCGCCGCAGAGCCAGATGACGGCATTGAGAAGAGGCGTCTTGAAAAGGCCCAGCAGGGAGGCGATGACTGCCAGGACAAGACCTTTGGACGGGAGGGTGTCATTAAAGGTGGCGCCGGCATGAGGCTTGTCAAAGAGCACGGTACAGGCGACGCGGCTTATGAGCCAGACCTGGACGATACCCGTCGCTGCGGCCAGCAGCATAATGTAGAAGTACCATGGTGCATCCGGCATCGGGCTTACTGTCGCAGCAGCAATAAGGAAGCGTCCCTCGGGGACAAAGAAGATGGAGCCACCGAGAGTCGCCACCATGGCCAGCGCGAAGATAGTGCCAACAACGGGTGCCACTGTCGCGGCACCGCGCAGCGTCCATGTGTCGTTGCCCGTGGGATCGCGTACAGGCTGCAGCGTGCTGAGACAGGTCAGTGCCAGTAGTCGCACAATGACCTGAAAGCTGAAGTACAGCACGAAACCGGCTGTGCCCAGCATGCCGGGACACGCCAGCCCAAGACAGGCGAAGCCAAGATCGTACAGGCCTCCCCGCCATATGAGCTGTCTGTATTTGTCATGGCTGATAACGCTCAGTATGGTGCCGCCGATGAGCAGCATGACGCTGAGAAACAGCATGACAGATGTAAAAATTGTCATAGTTCCCCCTGAAAGCCCAAAATTTTCAATGGAAAGTATGAATTGACACTCCCCACGCCTAAAAAGCTGGGGATTCTCGCTTCTTCCATCGCAGCCTCTTTGGCTTTCGCCTCCGAAGGTCCTACACAATGTCCACGAGCGTCGATTTGGGCATGTCCTGCCCTAGTTCTTTTTTGCACAGCAATACGTATATCTTTGCGCAATATATTTCCTGCAGCGTGCACATCCCTGTCGTGTTCAGCCCGGCACAGAGAGCATGTCCCCCTGCGAACAGCTGAATCCTTGACTTGCGGATTCTGAGCGCAGCACTCGCTGCATATGAGAACGTTTCTGTTAGTTTCGACGCATTTGCCTGTGCAGCTCTTTTTGCCGCCATGCTTCCGCTTGAAACGCGGGCGCGCTGTCTTCTGCCCCTGCATGCGTCGGAAGAAGTTTCTGCAGTCTGTATCAAGATGCTGCAAAAAGGTTTGAAGCTTAGGAATTGTCCGCAAATAACTTGGGAATTTTTCCAAATAGAGGTTGCATGATGAGCGTTCTGCATGGTCCGCGTTTGGCAAATTGTTTACGGACAGTGCCTTAGTGGAATCAACTTCACGGAGCCGGTCAGGTTCTTTTTTGAGCGACGTTGAATGCTTATCTTGTGCAAAGCGCGTTGCAGATGAACCTGTTACCCTATACTGGTCAATCCGTTCAGCCAGGTAGTGGTTACAGACAAAACGACAGCTTCCGAACGTCCGCTGTATCAGACTTTCTTGTGCAGGATTCGGGTATATGCGGAATTTGCAGCTGGATTCCATGTCTATACCTTCTTCTGGTTGCCGATATATTGCTGAATAACTGCCACAGGTGCGCCGCCGGCGGTTGAGACAAGACAGGAATTTATCCACAAATACGGCAGCCGCGAGCACAGCCAGGGAAACTCCTAAGCGTATCTCGCGAGGTTATGCACTTGTTCCGTTTAATTGCCCTGTGTATGCCGGATTGCGGCGGCAATTCAATCAGCAGATGTACATGGTCTGGCATGACTTCAAGCTCCAGCAGGTCGAAGCTGTATTGTCGGCAAATTTCAGTGACAAGCCCTTTCAGTCTGATGTCCACGCCATCGATTAAAGCCTTAGAGGAGATCTCAAAACCCACAATGCTGTACATAAAAGCACTGTGTTAAGATGGTATATCCAGAGTTTTGCGATCTCCTCTTATGACGGTACTCTGGACACCATACTATGATAGCTGCAGGAAGACTGCATTACAGCTTGTCCTGTACCCGGCAGAAGGGACAAAACAGTGTCATTCCTGCCCAAGGCCACGCTTCATGAGACATTGTG
>CAZJPT010000035.1:0-12454 GCA_964547835.1 uncultured Desulfovibrio sp. | reverse complement strand
GTTTTCTACTAGTTCAAAATTTTGAACCTTCAAAAAACTTGGAAATAGGTGTTCCTAAAGCAGATGAAGCTGTTCGAAGGTCGCGAATCGCAACCTTTTATTCTGAAACCACTAAGGGTGGGCGGCTTAACAGGCGGCTGAGTTCCGTTGTCGAGCTTTCCGGATCGTGTCCCATGCGCAGCGCGAGTGCAGGCAGGTTCTCCACAGCATCGCAAGGGCGCACATAAAGCGGTTCAACGTCCTTGTCATAGTACTCGCCGTGAAGACCGAGAATACGCAGTGCGTCTATGGACGGTCTGTACGGTGGTCCGTTGTATACGTTTTCCATACTGGCCAGCTCCCCTGCGAGAGCAGGCGAGCGCGTGAGCGCACTGCCACAGACGACGACTGGTGCTTCTGCTGTGTCGGCAGTGGCACGAACAGCGTCTGCAGCCTCCGAAATTCCCATAAGACGCACTTGTGCAAGCGGGGCTGGTGGTCTTAACGGACCAAGGCTGAAAAAGGGCTGGGCGTGCACAAGGTTGCGCCTGGCGTGGGTCAGTACCCAGATTTTACGTGCGCAGAGCAGTCTCTGCCCCAGGGCTGCTGTGGTGGCCAGAGCCTGCATGTAGTCAAGGGCTGCCAGACTAGCCGGCGTGGAGCGGCGCAGAGCCGCAGCCGTGGCCAGTACAAGGCGTGTGCCTGTGAACGATCCGGGCCCGCGCACGCAGCCGACGCGGCGAAGATGGTCGAAGCTCAGACCGGCCACAGCGAAGACACGTTCCAGCGAGGGCGCGAGCAGTTCGGTAGCACGGTCCTGAATAGCCCAGATTTGCGCGCAGACCAGCTCTGCGTTGTCAGTGATAACGAGGATGAGCTCCTTTTCGCAGGAGCAGAGCAGGAGCTCGATCCCAGTGGAATAAGGTGTGTCCATGGTTAATTGTGCACCAGACGCATGACGTCATTGAACGTGGCGAAAAGCATGAGGCTCACCAGCAGGGCGACACCTACGCGCAGGGAGAAAGCCTGCACCTTCTGGTTAAGGGGGCGGCGGAAAATGATCTCCCAGATGCAGAAGACCGCGGTGCCGCCGTCAAGCACGGGAACTGGCAGAAGGTTCAGAATGGCCAGGTTGATGCTGATGAGAGCAGCAAGACCAAGAAGACCGGCAAGGTCAGCCGAGGCCTGCTCGCTGATGACCTGCGCGATCATGATGGGGCCGCCCACCTGATCGGCCGGGATGACGCGTTCAACCAGCTTCACAAAGCTCTGCCAGGTGAGCGAAATCATGGCAGCACACTGTTTGACGCCGGCACTCACTGCTTCACCAACAGCAAGTTCCCGCGTGACATAGGTGCCCGATGCGCTGACACCGATGAGCCATGCCGTCTCGGTCTCGCCAAAAATAGTGGTGCGCTCGTTGCGCTCAGGAGTGACACGAAGCGTGATAATGCTTTCCCGTCCGCTGTCATCTTTGCGCAGCACGTCCATGGCCAGCTGCGCGCCGCCGCTGGCACCGATGACATCGGCCATGGTGGACCAGGAGTCAATGTCCTGCCCGTTGATGGCAAGGACCGTATCACCCTTGACAAAGCCTGCCCGGGCGGCTGGGGAGCCATCGGAGACAGTGCCGATATTGGCAGTCAGGGTGGAAACACCCCAGCCCATGGCCAGAATAACGCACAACAGCAGGGCCAGCAGCATATTGGCTGCCGGACCGGCCAGAACCACGCACAGGCGCTGCCAGGCCGGGCGCAGTGAAAAGGCTTCTTCGCGAGTGAAGCCCGCAGGCAGTTGTGCTTCGTCAGTCTCGCCTACCAGCGCCACATAGCCGCCCAGGGGGACAAGGGAGAGTGCGTACTCGGTTTTGCCGATCTTCTTTCTGAGTATCTTGGGGCCAAAGCCCAGGGAAAAGGTGGAGACGCCCATGCCAAGGGCGCGGGCCACGGAAAAGTGCCCGAGTTCATGAAAGAAAATCAGGCCACCAAAAACGATGACGACAGCGAGTACAGTCAGCACGTAGTTCCTCCACGTTGTTGCTTGACAAAGGAAATGGTCCGGGCGCTTAGGTCCTCAATGGCTGCCACCCGTTCCCAGCAGGCGTCTTCCAGAGCCCTGCCGGAAAGAGTCGTGACACCGCCCTTGAGGCAGAAGGGCCCGTTGCCGGAGGTTCCGGCGGCACGCATGGCGCACAGATGTTGTTCCATGGCCGCAGTCACCAGGCGGATGATATCTGCAAACCCGCACTGGCCGGCCAGAAAGAGCTCTACAGCCGCTTCGTCGGCGGCGTTGAGCACGACGCTCAGACCGCCTCGTGCAGACATGGCCCGGCGGGCCAGGTTGATGGATGGAAAAACAGCGTCGTTTACATCTTCAAAGGTAAGTGTCCTGGTATTTGTCAGGGAAAGAGGGGCCACAAGCGGGTGCTCGACACGCGGCCACAGGAGAGAGGCGCCGATGGGCAGGCGCATGTCAGGCACAGCGAGCTGGGCCAGCTGGCTCATGTCCTTGAAGGTGACCAGGGAATGGATAATTGACTGTGGATGCACGATGACGTGCACGCGCTCGGGCGAAATACCGTAGAGCTGGCAGGCCTCGATATACTCCAGGGCCTTGTTCATGAGGGTGGCCGAGTCAATAGTGATCTTGGCCCCCATATTCCAGTTGGGATGCTTCAAGGCCTGGGCCGGTGTAACGCGCTCAAGATCTTCGGCTGTTGCGTTCCGGAACGGGCCACCCGAGGCAGTGAGCGTCAGGGACAGGGCGTCGTCACCGCGTCCGCACAGACAGTCGAAAAGAGCAAAGTGCTCGCTGTCCACAGGCAGTACGCTGGCTCCTGTGAGAGAGCAGATATGGCGCACCAGATCGCCGGCCAGCACAAGGCTTTCCTTGTTGGCCAGGCAGATGACCTTGCCGGCCAGAGCTGCGGCCAGAGTGCCGCGCAATCCGGCTGAACCGGCCTGTGCCGAGAGTACGGTATCTGCCTCGGGTGTGGCTGCCAGTTCCCGGTAGCCGTCAGGGCCGGCAAGAATGTCCGGGGTGTAGCCGTCTGGCAGCAGTTTTTCCAGGGCGCGGGCTGCTTCTGTGTCAAGGACTGCCAGGCGGGGAGGTCTGAAATGTGCTGCCTGCCCGGCCAGTCTGCTTACGTTGCGGGCGCAGGCAAGACCGGTGACGGTAAAGGAGTGAGGGTGACGTGCCACGACGTCCAGGGCGCTGCAACCTATGCTGCCGGTTGCGCCCAGAATGACAAGAGACCGGCGTCTGGCCCGTTGCCAGCAGGCCGGGGGCGGCGGGGAGATATAGCGGATTCCCGGCCCCTCGCGTCCGGGCCATAGTACGGCCATGTCTGACGTCCTCCGTTGTCGCCCTTGTGCCGGCCAGTCGTTGTCAGCGCGCGGCATCCTATTGCGGGCTTAAAAGAAGTGAAACCATTGATCAACGACGGCAAAGACAGGCATGGCGAAGAGCAGGCTGTCAGCACGGTCGAGGATGCCGCCGTGGCCGGGCAGAAGATGGCCCGAGTCCTTTACCCTGGCTGAGCGTTTGAGGGCGGACTCGAACAAGTCACCCAGCTGGGCGAAGAAATTGATGACGATGGCCAGCGGGATGAAGGCCAGGAAGTTGATGTTGCCAAGACAGGCACCATAGACAGTGCAGAAGATGACACAGCCTATGAGGCTGCCTACGGCGCCCTCAGAGCTTTTGTTGGGGCTCACGCTGGGCCAGAGCTTGTGCTTGCCAAAACGCGTGCCCACAAAATAGGCGCTGGTGTCCGACACGGACACAGCGGCCAAGATGAAGATCAGCTTTACTGGCGACAGATAGGTGGCCGGCAGCAGCAGCAGAGGGATATAGGCCAGAGCGGCCATGAAGATGCCGCTCGGCTCAAAGGCTTCCTCCACGACACGCCAGCGGAAAAGAAAGCTGATGGCTGCCAGCACGAAACCGGCACCAAGAAAGACCAGGGCATCCTGCGGTCTGTTCATCCAGGTGAGTACAAGCATGCCCCAGCCCAGCAGGATGGCGCAGCAGCGTCCCGGAATACGTCCATGAGGTCCCCAGAACAGGGAGAAGAATTCCCATAATGCCAGAGCGCAGACCAGCATGATGAGAAAAAGCAGGGGCAGGCCCTGCAGATAAAGGACGAGCACAATGACCGCGACCATGGCCAGCCCGGTGCTGATGCGCGTCATATCGACTTTGTGATTGACTGCCATTGTTTATTTCCTCCCTGCAGGAACTTCGTTCACGGCGTCAACCTGTTCCTGAGTTTTTCCAAAACGACGATGGCGCCCGGCATAGTCGTGCAGGGCCTCTTCCATGCATTCTGGCGTAAAGTCCGGCCAGGGCGTTGAGGTAAAAAAAAGTTCCGTGTACGCGCTCTGGAACAGGAGGAAGTTGCTGAGGCGCAGCTCCCCGCTGGTGCGGATGAGCAAGTCGGGTTCCGGCTGACCGGCAGAATAGAGACGATCAGCAAAGGCCTGTTCTGTGACGTCTTCCGGGCGCACTCCCTCTTCCACAAGACGACGTGCAGCACGCAGAATTTCTTCGCGGCCGCCGTAATTGAGTGCCAGGTTGAGAGTCATGTTCCTGCCTCCGGCCGTAGACCGCACTGCCAGGTTCAGGGCTGTGCGTGCAGCCAGGGGGAGGGCTTCAGGATCGCCGAAGACCATGAGGCGTATGCCCTCGCGCACCATGCGGGGCATTTCCTGGCCGAGAAATTCGACCAGGAGGGAGAAGAGCGTTGATACCTCGCTCGCCGGTCTGGACCAGTTTTCACTGGAAAAGGCGTACAGAGTCAGATGTCTGATGCCTTTGCGGCGGCAGAAGGTGACTATTTCACGTACGGCCAGCACGCCGGCCCTGTGCCCCTCGGATCGGTCAAGGCCGCGGGCCTGCGCCCAGCGGCCATTGCCGTCCATAATGATGGCCACGTGTTTTGGGAGGCCGGCGCCCCCAACAGTTGTATCCATTTCATTAACGTCAGATTTCAAGTATTTCCTTTTCCTTGGCAGCGGTGACCTTGTCGAGGGCAGCGACGTATTTGTCGGTGAGCTTCTGTACCTCTTCCTCGCCTTTCTTGCGCTCGTCCTCGGAGATGGCCTTTTCCTTTTCCATCTTCTTGAGACTGTCGTTGGCTTCGCGCCGCACATTGCGTACGGCCACCTTGGCTTCCTCAGTGTACTTGCGGGCCACCTTCACAAGCTCCTTGCGGCGTTCCTCTGTGAGCGGAGGAATGTTGATGCGGATGATCCTGCCGTCATTGATGGGGGTGAGGCCAAGGTCGGACTTGAGAATGGCTTTCTCAATGGCGCCAAAGGCGGATTTGTCCCAGGGCTGAATGGTGATGGTGCGGCTGTCCGGTACAGTGACAGAAGCCATTTGCGAAACAGGCGTAGGCGTGCCGTAGTACTCAGCCTTGATACTGTCTACCAGCGCCGTGGTGGCGCGGCCGGTGCGAAGTTTGGAAAAGTCTCTCTCCAGGGACGTGACGGCCTTGGCCATACGCTCCTCGGCGTCGAGAAACAACGTGTCCATATCCATGTCCATGGGAATATTCTCCTTGACGATTGTCGTACTGCTACTGGTCGGCGGCTGCTGGTGCAGGACACTGTGTGAGCCTGCGCGCTGCCGCATGTCATCCGGTGACAATGGTGCCCACAGGCTCGCCCTTGATGGCGCGCAGTATGTCGCCGCCGAGCATGCGGCAGACAATGATGGGCACGTTGTTGTCGCGCAGCAGCGCGAAGGCAGTGGCATCCATGACGCCAATGTGCCGCGTCAGCGTGTCGTCATAGGTGATGGTGTCGAATTTGACAGCGTCCGGATAGCGAGAGGGATCCTTGTCGTAAATGCCGTCTACCTTGGTTGCCTTGACGATGGCGTCGCACTGCAGCTCCATGCCGCGCAAGGCGGCAGTGGTGTCGGTGGTGAAGTAAGGGTTGCCTGTGCCTGCGGCACAGATGACCACACGTCCCTTCTCCAGGTGACGCAGGGCGCGCCGGCGGATAAATGGCTCGCAAACCTGCTGCATGGTGATGGCTGAGAGAACGCGGGTGGGATAGCCCAGTTTTTCCAGCTGATCCTGTACGGCCAGGGCGTTGAGGACTGTGGCCAGCATCCCCATGTAGTCAGCGGAGGAACGCTCCATGCCTCTGGCCGATCCGGACAGACCGCGAAAGATGTTTCCCCCGCCGATGACCAGGGACATCTGCACGCCCAAATCAAGGACGCTGCCCAGTTCTCGGCAGATAAGCCGGACGGTCTCCGGATTGATGCCGAAGCCCTGCTCGCCGGCCAGAGCCTCGCCGCTGAGTTTGACGAGAACTCGTTTGTAGGCGGGTTGATCCATGTTCGCTCTCCCTGTGTTTTGGATGGATAGTGCCCCGGATTATTGTGTCGGAGCAGGCGTCCCGGGGACGCCCCGCGCATCCCCGCATCAGCAGGGTGTTTAGCATACAAGGTGCTGTGCAGTCACGTCCCGGACATGGTCCTGCGCAGCGAAAATCAGGAATGCAGACGCGGCTTGACCCTGATGGCCCGCACTTCATCAATACGTCTGCCGTCCATGCGGGTGATCTCCATCTGCCATCCCTGGAAGACAATTTTTTCGCCTGCCTGTGGGATATGCTGGAGTTTTTCAAGAATGAGACCGGCCAGTGTGGCCGATTCCGAGTCAGGTCCGGGCAGGATTCCGAGCCAGGAAATGACCATGTCCACGGACAGGCGCCCTGGCAGTTTCCAGGAACCGTCCGGCATGTGGCAATTGTCCGGGCTGGCTGGCAGATCGCCCATCTGACCGGCCAGAACGGAAATGAAGCTGGAAGGCAGAATCTGACCTACTATGGAGCCGTATTCGTCTGCCACGAAGAGCAGGGGGACGGGCTGACTGCGGTAGTCAGCCAGTACATCGGCGAGACTCGTGTGCTCGAGCACCGTGGGTGCCGAGCGCAGGAAGCGGCGCAGCTCAAAGGACTTTGCGTTGCATCCTATCAGACTGGCCACCGGGACAACACCGAGGACATCATCAGTCTCCATGTCGCGTACTGGCAGCCAGGCCAGTGCCGTGCGCCGGGCAAAGGCTTCGGCCTCCTCGAATGTGGCGTCAGCATCAAGCCAGGCGGCCTTCTGAGAGGGGGTCATAATGAATCGCGCCGTCCTGCCACTGAGGCGGATGACGCGTCCGACCATCTCGCGCTCCTCGGGCGCGAAAGTGGCAGCGCCGCTGACGCCCAGGGCCATGGCGTCCATGGACGCTGAGTCCGTGGACGTTTTGCCTCCGAGAAGCCCCAGGATGACGCGGGCTGTGGCTTCGCGCATGTCGCGCATGCTCACGCGCCGTCTGCGGTTCCGCAGGGCGTACTGATTGCAGAATTCAATGAGCAGCGAGAAGAGAATGGCCGTGTAGAGATAGCCCTTGGGAATGTGCAGACCTATGGCCTCGGTTATGAGGGAGAGGCCTATCATCAGCAGGAAGCCCAGACAGAGGATGATGATCGTGGGGTGGCGTTCTATGAAGGCCACCAGCGGTCCAGAGGCCAGAAGCATGAAGCCTACGGCTATGATGATGGCTAGGTACATGATGGGCAGATGCTGCACCATGCCCACGGAAGTAATAACCGAGTCGACAGAGAAAATGGCGTCAAGAATGACGATCTGTGCGATGACCTGCCAGAACACGGCGTGATGTCTGCTGTTTGGGTGCGTGTCCAGGAACTGTCCCTCAAGGCGTGTGTGCATCTCCACAGTGCCTTTGAGCAGCAGAAAGATGCCGCCTGTCAGCAGGATGATGTCGCGCCAGGAGAAATCATGCCCCAGAAACGTGAAAATGGGGTTGGTAAGAGTGACCACCCAGGCAATGCCGGCCAGCAGCATCAGTCTGGCAACAAGCGCGAGTCCAAGACCTGTGATGAAGGCGTGCTTGCGCTGACTTCTGGGCAGGGTGGAGGAGAGGATGGAAATAAAGACGATGTTGTCGATGCCGAGCACTATCTCGATGACAACGAGTGTGCCCAGGCCGGCCCATGCGGCTGGATCAGTGACCCAGGCAAAGTCCCATATGGCCATGCAGAAAAAATCCTTGCAGCGCAAAGCCGCAGTCGTGTGTGCTTCCGTTGCTGAATCAAGAGGCAGAACAGTGGTGTTCAGGGCGTGCTGCGGGGCAGTACCTTGATGTCGAGCGCAGCGTTGCAGGCCCTGGCGCGCTCCACGTCCCTTTCGATCTGTGCCACGAGTTCTTGAACCGATGGGAAGCGGCGCTCATCCCTGAGGCGCTCCAGAAACTCCAGTTCCACGGATTCCTCGTAGAGATTCATGTCTGTGTCCAGAATAAAGGACTCGATGGTGCGCTTTGTGCCCCCGAAGGTTGGTGAAAAGCCGATGTTGGAGACTGCCGTGTGGCAGATGCCCTTATGCCGCAGGCGCGTGGCATAGACGCCGTCAGGTGGCAGCTGCTCCTCTGGCGGCAGCAGGTTTGCTGTAGGAAAGCCCAGTCCCTTGCCGCGTCCCTGGCCGTGCACCACAGTGCCCCGGAAGGAATAAGGACGGCCCAGCATGCGTGCAGCAAGAATGAGATCCCCCTGTTCAATGGCCTGACGCACGCGTGTGGAGCTGATGGGAGCGTCTCCGAGCATGAGCGGGGGCACCTGGATGACCTCGAAACCGTATTTCGCGCCCAGTTCCCTGAGGGTGGCGAAATCGCCGCCGCGTCCCCTGCCAAGACAGAAGTCGTAGCCGATGACAAGAACGTCCATATCCAGGGGCAGAAGGTAGCCTCTGACAAATTCGTCTGCGCAGATCGCGGCGATCTCCCGCGTGAAGCTCAACTCCAGCAGATAATGGACGCCTGCCAGTCCCAGCAGCCTCCGGCGTGCCTGTATGTCGGCGAGGGGAGGCATGTGTCTGCCTGAAAACAGGGCACGTGGGTGCGGCCAGAAAGTGACTGCGACGCTGTCAAGGCAGCGTTCGGCGCAGATTTCCAGGGTTGTTCCGACCAGGAGCTGATGGCCGCGGTGCACGCCGTCAAAGTTGCCAATGGTGACGCCGGTCCTCTTGCCGTTGGCCGGACGTACGGGAAATGTGAGCATGGTTCTGCCTGCATGTGTTCCGAGGGACTGTTTAATCGTTGACGCCGCCTGTGCCGGCTGCGTCGCTGGAAACGGCAATATCGCCGCCTTTTTTGGTGCGGCCACCACGGCGCGGGCGTGAGCCCGGACGGGAAGTGATGTTGTCAGCTTTGTCCGTTGCGTCACTGGCAGCGTCTTCAGTCGGCACTGCGGATGCGGCGGCGTCGGACGCTGCTGTGCCGGAGGGCCTTGCCGTGTCATCGCCAGTTCCTGCCTGGGTGCCTTCTGCGGCGTGCTTTTTGCGGCGCCGGCGATGTTTTGATCTGGACTTGTCGCTTTCAAGACGTGATCTGTCGCGAGCCGCGTCATCTGTCGTGCGGGCGTTTTGACCGCGGGAGCTGGCGGGTCCGGGCAGACGCATGTCGTCCAGCGTGTTTTGGTGGCAGGCGTCAAGCAGCATGCCCAGCAGGTTTATGCCTGCGCCTTCATGTTCTTCTTCCAGGGGAAGTTCAGCCAGCGTCCTGGCAAAAGCCGCATAGCGCTGAACGCGGATTTTTTCCAGAGCGTTGAGGCGGCGGTACCGGGACTCCATGATGGTCAGAAGGCGGCGTGACACCACGTTCGCCACTTCTTCCTCACTGGGATCGGGAATTTCGTGCAGATGAAGCTTGTAATGCCTGGCTATGCGCTCGAGCTCAATGGCCTCCATAATGTCTACCAGTGAGATGACTGTGCCAGCGCAGTTGGCGCGGCCTGTGCGGCCGGCGCGATGTATATAGGATTCATGATCCTCGGGTGGTTCGTAGAGAAAAACGTGTGAGAGATCGGGGATATCAATACCCCTGGCAGCGACATCCGTAGCTACCAGCAGGCGCGTGCGCCCGTCACGTACACGCCGCATGACCTCTTCGCGCTTTTTCTGGGGAAGATCAGAGGAAAGCTCGTCGGCGTTGTAACCAAAGCCCTGCAGTACGCCGGTGACGTAGTGCACATTGGTTCTGGTGTTGCAGAATATGATGGCCGACGAGGGATTTTCCACCTCAAGCAGACGGATGAGCGCCCTGTCCTTGTCCATGGGACGCACTCGGCAGAAGCAGTGCTGCACCTCAGCCACGTAGACCTGTTTCTGGGACAGGGAAAGCATGGCCGGCCGAATCATGAACTCGGCTGCGAGGTTAAGCACGTACTGGGGGTAGGTGGCTGAAAAAAGGCTTGTGAAGATACGGCGTTTTGGCAGATAGCGCTGCACTTCCTTCATATCGGGATAGAAGCCGATGGAGAGCATGCGGTCCGCTTCGTCGAAAACCAGGACGCGCAGGCCGTCCAGGGCCAGGGACCGGCGCAGAAGGTGGTCGAGCACGCGGCCTGGCGTGCCTACAACCAGCTGGGCTCCGTCACGCAGGGCGTCGAGCTGGTTTTTGTAACCGACGCCGCCATAGAGAGCGGCCACCTGAATGCCCGTGCCGTCAAAGAGGACGCCAGCCTCCCTGGCCACCTGCAGGGCTAGCTCGCGGGTGGGCACCAGAACCAGGGCCTGGACATATTTTTTTTCAGGACGCAGTCCCAGTACCATGGGCAGCAGGTAGGTGCCGGTCTTCCCGGACCCGGTGCGCGACTGAATCATGATGTCGCGTCCGTCCATGAGATAGGGCAGGGCTGCGGACTGAACAGGCATGAGTCTGTCCCATTGAGCCCTGGCGCAGGCCTGCTGCATGGGCATGGGCAGCTGTTCGAGCTGGACTGGATGCAGGGCATCTTCGGGATGGGAGATGGCCGGAGTCTGTTTGTCAGAGGCGGTGCCGACGGTTTCGCCGGCAGGGCCGCTGCCATTGTCGTGCGCAGGCTGTGTGATTTTTCCGCCGGCGTCTTCAGAATGTTCTTGTGAAGGCTGTTCTGGCATATGGCTTGTGTTTTTATGGCTGGTGACAATACGAAGCGGCCCGGCAGGCCGCTGACAGGATGCTGACAATATGGTGATTCAAGGTGTTGCCGTATTCCCGGGGAGGAGAGGCTGTTTCTTTGGGCGGCGGCAGTCTGCTCGTCAGAATGAGAGGACCTGCCGTTGACAGTGTCAAGGTACTGGACAATGCGCTTTGGACTGCCAGGTCTCTGGCTGAGGCCGTATCCCCGCTCTATGGCCCGGCAGGCTGACCGCGCAATTTTCATATTGACACTCCCCGCTGCAGGCGGGGGATCTCGCTTCTTGCATCACAGCCTCTTGAGGCTTGCGCCTGTGCAGGTCCTGCACGATGTCCGCGAGCATGGATTCGGGCATGTTCTGCCCTGTGCTTTTTTGTTGCAGGAAGCGGTGTATATCCCCATTGCCAGGCAAGAGGTCTTACACCGCAATTGCTGAATCTTGCCACAATGTTTGCCGTCTCGCAAGGGACTGGAAAGTGTGAAAAGTGAGCACAGGGGCCGGATCAGGTGTCAGGGCAAAGTCTTTCCGGTGACATGCCGTTGACTCAGGGTGCAGGGCTGACGAGTCACCCCGTTAAACCTTGATGATTTGCGCAAACCACACAGTAATTTTGATTTTAAATTGATTGCAAAGGTTTATGTCGGCGCAAAGGGGGGGAGACAGAGGGGGCAGAGAATGCCAGATGCGCCAATTTACCAGCTCCGTAAAAATTGCGTCAGAGTCTCATTCGTCTGCCCTGTGGCGGCCTTGCCTGTCCCGGACTTTCTGTATACTTTCAGTTTCCCAATCAAAGGACAGAGGAGAGAAAGATGTCCACTACCCCATCCGCCCCGGATTTCAGCAAGGGGCTTGTTCCCGCCATCGCGCAGGACGCCGAGGACGGCGAAGTCCTGATGCTGGCCTATATGAACGAGGAAGCCTGGCGCAAGACACTTGAGACCGGCGAGGCCCATTATTGGAGCCGGTCACGCGGCAGGCTCTGGCATAAGGGCGAAAGCAGCGGCAATGTGCAGAAGGTGCACTCCGTGCGCCTTGACTGCGATGCAGACACTGTTCTTCTCTCTGTTACCCAGAAAGGCGGGGCCGCCTGCCACACAGGCCGGCGTTCCTGTTTTTTCAGAAAGATTGAGAACGGCGTGGAATCCATTTGTTCCGAGCAGGTATTTGACCCGGAAAAGGTCTACGGAAAGTAGGGCCCCCGGACGGGCAGGCATACATGGCTCCCGGCACGCGGGAAGTATTTCAAGGAGGGCCGTTCCGGCACGCGGGGCGGCATATACAAGCATGAGCAAACAATCCATACTGAAATTTGGCGTACCCAAGGGCTCCCTGGAGGCAGCTACTGACGATCTTTTCGCCCGTGCTGGCTGGAAAATCCACAAGCACGAGCGCAGCTACTTTCCCGACGTCAATGATCCGGAAATTACCCTGTCTCTGAGCCGCGTGCAGGAAATCGGCGGCTACGTGGCCGCGGGCATCCTGGACGCCG
>CAZJPT010000034.1:0-12468 GCA_964547835.1 uncultured Desulfovibrio sp. | reverse complement strand
GGCATCGAGTTCGGCAACGACACGGTCAGCGTGGGTATCAACTACACCCTGCAGGCCGGCCAGAACAGCACCAGCCACGGCATCTTCGGCATGTTCCGCTACGAGTTCTAAGCAGCGCCGGGCTGCATCCCAATCAGGCAGCGGCAGCATCAGCATCAGCACACTGCCGCTGCCATCCCGAGGAAAGAGCACTCTTTCCGCACCTTGCCGCCAGAGGAGAGCCAGCACCGCACTCCTCTGGCGGTCTCTACGGACCGGAATCTCGTGGTCTTGAGGATTCCGTCATTCTGGTCCGCGTCACATTCCTGTTTTGCTCGTTGTACGTGTACGCTCGTTGGCCGCCGGTCTGCAACGGTCAGAAACAGCCACGGCACTGCATGTTGGGCCTTATGCCCCGTTCATGAGATCCAATACTCCCGCGCCTGTCAGCTGACAAGCGCGAGAGGATGAGCCCCCTCTAAACGCGAGATGATGTGACCCTGTTGCAGGGCGAAAGGATAATGACCCACTCTCAATCGAACGAAAAATTAACCCCTTCCCGGGCCCTCCGGAGAGGCGACCGCGACCGTGCGTTGCCTCCGGTTCGATTCCTGCTTCACGCCGGACAGACACCCTTGCTCACCCGTTAGAAGTGCCCATGCCGGGCACACCCCAAAAAGCCCACAGGGATCAGGAAACTTGCGGGCTCTCAGCCATGAGCTGAGCACTGACAATTTTTCAGCTGCTGCCGCTTACTTCCCTTTTCCTTGCGCCGCGACGCAGGCGGACAAAGAGCTCCGCCAGTTCAGCCCTGCGCATGCCTGCGAGCCTCGGAAAAGCCAGGATGCAGACGCCTGCCAGTATGGTGTAGATTACACCTGAACAGAAAAAGCGCATAATCGATGAGATCTCACCAAGACCAGCGGCCATGGTCAAGTAACGCGCGCACAAGGCAAGAAGGAACAGCAGCCCAAGACTCCACAGCTGATGGCAGACATTACGCGCAAAATGCAGGGGCACAAAGCGCGAGGCCAGCCAGAGATAGAGATTGACTGTCACCAGCTGCACGCACACGGTCTTGATGGCCAATCCAGTAGCGCCCAGACCGAAACCGAACAACGCCGACGGAGCCAGCATAACCCAGGCCGTGCCAAGCCCATAGAAAAACTCACTGAGCTGTATGTTGCGCAGCACCCTGGTCCTGCCCGTGGCATGAAATATGGAAGTGGCCAGCTGCCCGTAGCCCTGATGCAGAGGATAAAGCGCCATGATCTGCACAGGCAGCACAGCCGCCGCGAACTCGTCACCACCGAAGATATTGACCAGCGCCGGGGCCTCGACCAGGGTGAAGCAGGAAAAATAGGCGGCCACCACATAGAGAATCGGGGCAAAACGGTCCACAAGGTGTGCCATGACCGCAACATCCCGCTGTCCCCAGGCTATGGACAACTCGCGCATAAGCAGAGGCGTCATGGCCGACACGAAGAGGAAGCAGGCCATGCACACCTTCTGTGACAGTGCGAAAAAACCCTGCTCAGTCGAGCCATTAAACCACTGCAACAGCCAGCGCTCAATGGCTATCATGAGAAAAGCGATGAGTGACTTGACAAAGAGCGGATTGGAGTAATCGTAGAATTCTCTGCAATAGGCGCGAAAGCGCACGGTCTCGAGGTTCCAGCCAAGGCTGCCGCCATTTTCCCAGGACCCAGCCCCGCAGCGCGTGGTCACCAGCCAGTAGCCGGCTGCCGTGATACCGAGCATGCAGTACTGCTGGGCAAAGAGGGTGATGACATTCAGCGCATCAAGCAAAAAGAGCAGGACAAGACCGCCTACGGCCACCAGGGAGACCATGCTGCGCACTATCTCCGAGGGCACGGTAGCGCCTATGGCGTCGTTCATGGAGCGCGCCACCTGACACCACCAGGTCAGAAAGGCCCAGAACGCGGCAAAGGGCACCAGCCACAGGGGCACATCCGGGAGCATCACCGTGCCCAGGGAAGGCGTGCACACCAGCAGGAAGGCCACTCCCATGGTAATGAAAAGGACGACCAGGCTTATGCGCATATAGAAAGAAATGAGGCCGCCCTCAGTCTGACGCCTGGACAAGGCGTTGTACATGCAGGTGCTCGTGCCCATATCCAGAAAGCCGGTCATCTGGTAGAACAGGCTGGTAGCAAAACTGTACTCACCGTAAAGGCGTGGTCCCAGGGCACGCGGCAGGATAGCCTCCATGGTCAGATAGACAGGCACGGCGGCGACGTTGGCCAGAAGCTTGAAAAGATAGCGACGGGCGAGTGTGGGTGTCTTTCCCTGCTGCATGGGCGACAAACTAGCGTCTTTTCCGCCTGGTCTCAAGAGAACTCTCCTGTGTGCCGCACGACAATATGTCTGGAAACGGGCCGATCCCGATTTTGACCTGTATGACGAATTGCCATAAAATCGGATGCTACGTATCGCAGCCGCGCTGCATCACGGCGCAGCGCCCCAGTAGCCGGCAGATAACGCCTGCCAGGCAGAAGGAACACCCGCCTGAAGTACGGCCCGGGCATTTGCAAGAGGCCTGACCAGATTGTACACGCGGGCATTTTGTATAAGGATGACTTCCCATGGACGACAAGCTCTCCTCTCTCATGAAGCGTGGCCTGGAAAAGGCCCCGCACAGATCGCTGCTCTACGCGCTGGGCCTGACCCGCGAGGAAATGGAGCGCCCCCTGGTGGGCGTGGTCAACGCCGCCAGCGAGGTGGTGCCTGGCCACATGCATCTCGACAAGCTGGCCGAGGCGGTCAAGGCTGGTGTGCGCATGGCCGGCGGCACACCTCTGGAATTCCCTGCCATTGCTGTCTGCGACGGCATTGCCATGAATCACGAGGGCATGCGCTTCTCCCTGCCTTCCAGGGACTACATTGCCGACTCCTGTGAGCTCATGGCCAGGGCTCATGCCTTTGATGCGCTGGTCTTTATCCCCAACTGCGACAAGTGCGTGCCAGGCATGCTCATGGCCATGATGCGCCTGAACATCCCCTCTGTTCTGGTATCCGGCGGCCCCATGCTGCCTGGGCACGTAAGCCCTGATAAAACCGCTGACCTCATCAACGTCTTTGAGGCCGTCGGCGGCTACAAGGCCGGCAAGGTCACAGATGCCGAGCTGGAGGCCATGGAACAGCGTGCCTGTCCCGGCTGCGGCTCCTGTGCCGGCATGTTCACAGCCAACTCCATGAACTGCCTGGCCGAGACCATAGGCGTGGCCCTGCCCGGCAACGGCACCGTACCTGCCGCCTACTCCGCCCGTCTGCGCCTGGCCAAGCAAGCCGGCATGCAGGTAATGGAGCTTTTGCGCCGCAACATCCGTCCTCTGGACATTGTGACTCCTGAGGCCGTGAGCAATGCTATCACCGTGGATATGGCCCTGGGCTGCTCTACCAATACCACCCTGCACCTGCCGGCCATCTTTGGTGAGGCACATCTGCCCATCAACCTGGATCTTTTCGACACCATCAGCCGCAGGACGCCCAATCTCTGCCATCTGTCCCCTGCCGGCAGACACTACATGACCGACCTCGATCTGGCCGGAGGCATTCCCGCCGTCATGGCTGAGCTCGCCAGTGGGAATCTCATCAATCTTGACTGCATGACCGTTACCGGCAAGACCGTGCGTCAGAATCTTGAGGACCTTCATGCCCGCGTCCTCAACTACGACGTCATCCGTCCTCTTGACAATCCTTATTCCAGGGATGGCGGCATTGCCATACTGCGGGGCAACATCGCCCCTGACGGTGCCGTGGTAAAAAAATCCGCGGTGGCACCGGAAATGCTCTGCCGCGACGTGCGCGCCCGGGTCTTCGAGGGCGAGAACGCTGCCATGGTGGCCATTCTCAACGGAGACATAAAGCCCAATGACGCTGTTATCATTCTTTACGAGGGACCACGCGGCGGTCCGGGCATGCGCGAGATGCTCTCCCCCACCGCAGCCATCACTGGCATGGGCCTTGGCAAGGACGTGGCCCTGCTCACAGACGGGCGTTTTTCCGGCGGCACCAACGGCGCGGCCATCGGCCACATCTCGCCGGAAGCCGCTGACGGCGGCCCCATAGGCGTTGTGCGCGACGGTGACATCATCCACATTGACATCCCCGGCCGCAAGCTCGAACTCAAAATCTCTGACCAGGAGCTGGCCAGGCGCATGGCCGAATTCAAGCCCAGGGAAAGCAACAGCCCGTACGGCATTCTGCGCCGCTATGCCTCCCTTGTGACCTCAGCTGCCAACGGCGGCAGGTACAAGGAAATCTGACCTTCCTGCTCACGCCGCGGGGCCATCCCCGCGGCGCTCAGTTTTTTATGGACTTTCTACAAGCTCTGAGCGGTGTCCTCAGTCTGCTCGCTGTCTGCGCCATTGGTCTCGCACTGGATCGCCGGGGACTCATAGGCCCTGAAACGCGTCGCCTGGTGCCACGCGTCGTCACCTGCGTTGCTCTGCCTCCCTACCTCTTTGATTCCATCGTCAGCACGCTGGATCAGGAGGATATGCAGCATTTTCTTGCTGGTGCGCTCATACCCTGTCTCTCCATCCTGAGCACCTTCGCGGTCAGTCTCTGCGTTGCCAGAACCTTTCGTGTGGCGCGCCGGCACTACGGGCTTTTCTGCGCCACCTTCTCCACATCGAGCGCCATCTACGTGGGCATCCCCCTGTGCGTCGGCCTGCTCGGGCAAAAAGCCGTGCCTTTTGCCCTGCTCTACTATTTTGCCAACGCCGCCTTCTTCTGGACCATCGGCTCCTTCTGTATCGCTGCTGACGCAGCGGACTCCTCCTCAGCCGGCAGATTCAGCCCGCGTCGGGCCATTAAATCCCTGTATTCACCGCCTCTGCTGGGATTTCTGTCCGGCCTTGCCGTCCTCGCGGCAGGCATCAAACCGCCGGCCTTTGTCATGAGTGCCTGCCACATCATCGGCCAGCTCACAACGCCCCTGGCTCTGCTCTATATAGGCTTCACGCTTTCCCTGGCCGTGTCGCGGCGCAACATTTCACGTGATCTTGTTCTTGCCTGTATCGGCCGGCTGCTTGTCTGTCCCGCCATCACGGCCTTTGTGGTGATGCTTTTCCAGCCGGATCCCCTCCTGGCACGAACGTTTGTCCTGCAGGCTTCCCTGCCTGCAGTGCTGCAGGCCGCCATCCTGAGCGCACATCATGGAACAGATCCTGAGTTCGGCTCCCTTGTAATCACTGTAACCACGCTTTTCTGCGTATTGACCGTTCCTCTGGTCATGTACCTGTTTCCATGAAACAACAGGGCTTAAGGCACCTGCGGCAGTGTCAGACTTTGCACAGGAAAAACAAGGCATGGGCACGACGCACCCTGAAGACGACACAGGGCCCGGAAATCAAGAGATTTCCGGGCCCGAAAGTTATGCCGGTCTGACCCCGGCGCTACTTTGCGTATTCCTGCAGCACTTCCAGCATGGTTCGCTGAGGGCTCAGCACACAGGCATCGATGAAGGCCTGCAGATCCTCATCACTGTTGAGGATGCTCTTCCCGGTGTTCTGCAAACGCCTGTTGTATCCGTCAAGCCATATAATGAAGCCGCTGGCATCGTCGATGTCTACAGTCATCTCAGCACAGGTGACTGTCTTCGCACTCCATTCCCCCTGGGGCACGGGGCCGGTCTCGCGCAGCTGCTTCCAGGGCGTGATTACCTTTTCAACGGGTTTGTTCTGGCACCACAGATATACCTGGCTCGTCATAATGGCCACGGTATCTGGCGAAGCCACATCCATACCAATGTCAGCGGAAACGTAGCCATCTATCTGCAATGCCTCGAACAGGGGCGGAGTCCCCGCAAGAACACTTTCACTCGACACGTATTCCGCGCAAAGATAGGTAGTTGGGTCAATCTTGTCGTTAACGGCCTGGGCCGGTGACGCGGACAACGCGAGCACAGCGGCACAAAGCAGCAGATTGCGCAGCATCGGTAATACAAACCTCCGTACGACGCGCCCGACCTATTCGTAGCGGCTGGCGCTGGTAATAATGACCAAATCCACCGGCATGGCCTCGTGCGGCCCCATGGGCTTGGTTTTTACCCTGGCAATCTTGTCCACAGCGTCTATGCCTTCGATCACCTTGCCGAAAACGCAGTAGCCCCAGTCTTGCGGCGCTGGGCCTCTGTAATTGAGAAAGTCATTGTCAACCAGGTTGATGAAGAACTGAGCCGTGGCGCTGTGAGGCTCCATAGTGCGGGCCATGGCGATGGTGCCACGCTCATTGGACAGGCCGTTGTTCGCCTCATTGTCAATGGGTGCGTCTGTAGGCTGCTCCTCCATGCGGAAGGAATACCCGCCACCCTGAATCATGAAGCCGGGAATGACACGATGAAAAATGGTGTTCTTATAAAACCCCTTGTCCACGTAGTTCAGAAAGTTGGCCACCGTCTTGGGAGCCTTATCCGGGAAGAGCTCGATGAGGATGTCGCCTGAAGTGGTCTCCAGCAGGACCATGGGATTGTTTGCCATAACTTCTCCTGAAATTTTTGCGCCGGCCTCGCGGCCGCATGGTGACCCGCGCTGCTTCCTGGACAGAGCGCGACACCGCGAAACTCTACTGAAAGCAGACCTGAAAGACAAGATGACACTTCTCTTGCCAATTTCCGTCTTTCCCCCTATGGGGAGGACATGACACTCATCGACTGCTTTCCGGATCCGGCGCCGCTGCGCCAGGCCCTGCTGGACTGGTTTTCGCAAAACGCCCGCACCCTGCCCTGGCGCGCTTGCTGTGCACCCTACGAGGTCTGGGTCTCGGAGATGATGCTGCAGCAGACGCAAATGGAACGCGGCGTCGCCTTCTTCAAGCGCTGGATGCAGCGCTTCCCGGACGTGGCCGCGCTGGCTGCGGCCAGCGAAGAGGATGTTCTGAAGACCTGGGAGGGGCTTGGCTACTATTCCAGGGCGCGCAGCATGCTGCGCGCTGCACGCCGTATCATGGAGAACGGCGGTGCCTTTCCTGTCACGGAAACGGGCTGGCGCTCTCTGCCCGGTGTAGGGCCCTACACGGCTGCAGCCGTGGCCAGTATCGCGTACAATATTGATACTGCCTGTGTGGACGCCAATGTGACACGCGTCATCTGCCGTCTCTGCGACCTGGACGAATCGCCGGCAAAAGCTCGCGGCAAAAGTCTGGTGGCTGCCCTTGCCTCGGAGTTGCTGACACCTGGCCAGGCCCGCCGGCACAATCAGGCAATTATGGAGCTGGGGGCTCTGGTCTGCGGCAAGTCGCCTGACTGTACGGTCTGTCCCCTGCGCCACTGGTGTCTCGCTCTGGCAAGGGGCACCATTGCCAGCCGTCCCGTGCCGGTCCGACGCCCGGAAATCGTGCGCATCACCATGGCCAGCGGTCTGCTTGTCCGGCATGGACGCGTCTACGTGCAGCGCAGGCTCCCCAACGATGTCTGGGGCGGACTGTGGGAATTTCCCGGCGGCTGCGCGGAGGAAGGCGAGCTTCCTTGCGAGACTGTAGTTCGTGAATTCCGTGAGGAAACAGGCTTTTGTGTGCGTGTCACAGATGGCCTCGGCGTTATCCGCTCAAGCCGCACGAAATACCACATTACCGTGCACTTCTATGCTGTCGCCCTGGAAGACGAAAAAACCGCGGCAGGAAACGCAGCCGCGGGCTGCGTCAGCCTCTGGCCAGATCCTGAACTGCACGAGGCCGACGCCTGGCGCTGGGTCGATGCGTCCGGGTTGCAGAGCCTTGCCATGCCCTCTCCCTACAGAAAGATGGCTGATGCCCTGGTATCTCCAGACGGCACTCTGTGCATACGCCCGGCTACGCGCCGGACAAAGGCCTGCCCCGGTCTTCCGCTGCATGTGCCAAAGCCACTCCGGCCCGCGGATACGCAAAAAGCAACGCCAGATCACACAGAGCAGCACTGACTTGTGCCACTTGCAAAAGCGCGCTCACACAGTCATGGCGAGATCCTTGTGATGTGCAGCAGACTGCCCCGGCGCTCTGTGCGTCTTCTTTAAAGCCAACGTCCTCCCGGGCCTTCTCTGCCCTGCACCTGATTCAGGGGACATGCCGGCCTGACAAGCCGATTTTTGTCACATTTACACTTGACTTGCGCGGCACTGCTTTGGTATGTGCCTCCACGCGGCTCGCCGCACCATCCATTTGAGAACCAGCTGGTGTTCACAGAAGGGTGCCTTTATGGGCCCCTTTTTTTTGACCTATCGCCAAGGAGCGACCATGTCCAACAGCACTCTGCGCGACACGCTGTTTCAGCTCGCCGAACCGGCCGTCCGGGCTCAGGGCCTTGCCATCTGGGGACTGGAAATCGTCGAGGGCAGACAGATGATCGTGCGCCTCTTCGTAGAGGCCGCCCCTGGGAGCGTCGCACCTGACAGCACCGGTGCTGCCGAAGATGACGAGCGCCTGCTTTCTGCCACTGTAGATCAGTGTGAGGCCATTTCCCGTCAGTTTTCCCTGGCCCTTGATGTCGAGGACGCCATCGAACGGGCGTATGTCCTGGAAGTCTCCACGCCCGGCTTCAACAGGCTCTTCTTCAGCTGCGTGCAGATGCGTCCCTATATCGGCGACATGGTAGACGCCCGCCTGCCCGCTCCCTGGTCTCCGGGGGAGGAGCTGCCTGCCCGTCGAACCTGGAAGGGGCTGCTGCGCGCCGTTGGCGACGACAACTTCACCATCCAGCCCGCCACCGCAGACGCCGACGGCTGCGTTATTCCGGAAAACCTGCCCGAAGTCACCATCCCCATGGACAGGTGCCGCCGCGTCAACCGTCTGCACATTTTCACACGCCCTCAAAAGCCCGGGAAGAAACCTCCTGCGGAAAACCGGAGCCCCAGGCGTGCCTAAGGGCGCGGCACGGACATCATATCACGAACGTTTAAGGAGGCGGTGCACCTCCTCGAGCCGCACAGCCGGGGTCTTCGCGCCGAAATATAATGAATTCCGAACTTAAAAAAGCCATCGAACAGATCTGCATCGACAAAGGCATCGACAAGGAACTGCTCATCGACACCTTGATGGAGGCGGTCAGGACCTCAGTGCTGCGCCGCTACAATGACGAAATCGAGGTAGACGTGCAGTACGACGAGGAAAAAGGGGACATCAACGTCTATCAATTCAAAACCGTTGTTCCTGACGGCGACGTGAGGGACGACAACAAGGAAATTGAATACAGCGAAGCGCTCAAGCATGCTCCCAACATTGCCCTTGAGGACGAGGTGGGCTTTCTTGTGAACATTGAGGACCTCGGCCGCATCGCTGCCCAGTCCGCCAAGCAGGTTATCATCCAGCGTCTGCGCGACGCCGAGCAGGCCAATATTTTCAATGACTACAAGGAACGCATCGGCGAAATTGTCACTGGCACATTCCAGCGCCGTGACAAGGCCGGCTGGATCGTCAATCTCGACCGCACCGAAGCTCTGTTGCGCCGCGAGGAACAGATCCCCAAGGAACACTACCGCCGCGGTGATCCCGTGCAGGCCATCATCATTGACGTGCACAGGGAGGGACGCGGTCCCCAGATCGAGCTGTCCCGGGCGCACAAGGACTACATGCTGGCCCTGTTCCGCCGCGAGGTGCCTGAGGTGGATGAGGGCGTCATTCAGGTCATGGGCATAGCCCGGGAGGCCGGGTCACGCGCCAAGGTGGCCGTTTTCAGCCGCGAGTCCGGCATAGACCCGGTCGGTGCCTGTGTCGGTGTGCGCGGCTCGCGCATCCAGAACATTGTTCAGGAACTGCGCGGCGAGCGCATTGATATCGTCATCTGGAACGCCGACATCGCCACCTACGCCAAAAACGCCCTGGCTCCCGCCCTGGTGAACCGCATTGTCGTTGACGAAGCAGACAATACGCTGGAAGTCATTGTGCCTGACGATCAACTCACTAATGCCATCGGCCGCAAGGGGCAGAACGTGAAGCTGGCCTCCCGCCTGCTCGGCTGGAAGGTCGAAATTCTCACCGAGTCCCGTTACAGCGAGAACAGCAGTGTCAACCGCAGCCTTGATCAGGTGGCCAGCGTGGCGGAAATTCCGCTGAGAAACCTGGTCAGCGCCGGCTACGCCACTCTGGAGGATTTGCAAGCAGCCAGTGATAACACTTTAAAGGAAAAGCTGGGACTTTCCGATGCCCGCGTCAAAAACCTCCGCTCCGCCCTCACGCTGCTGCGTCCAGCGGAGGGGAAGCTGCCCGCCGCCGATACCATCGGGGATGGTGCTCGCGATGACAAGCCCGCCAAAGCCGGACACGAATGACACCGTAGCCCCGGGCTGCACACGCATGTGCGTCATCTGCAGAAAACGTTTTTCAAAATTTGATCTCCAGCGCCACACTCTGAACGACGACGGGACACTGACCCCGGATGAGCGACAAACCAGTCCCGGGAGAGGCTGGTACGTCTGCAGGAGCCGGACCTGCCTGGACAAGTTCAAACGGTACAGGCCGGCAAGGCGGCACTTGGGGAGGAAGAAGCATGAATGAGAAGAAAATAAAAATTAAGGAGCTCGCTGAAGAGCTGAAAATAAATCCGCAGGAGATGGTGAACGCCGCCCGTGGTGAAGGCATCAACGTCAGGGGGGCCACCAGCATGATTTCTGCCGCAGAAGCGACGCGTCTGCGTCGTCGTTTCAACGCCAGGCCCGCTGAAGAGCAGAAGACTGTCATCGTGCGACGCCGTCGTGCTGCCCCGGAGAAAGCCGCGGTGCAGGAAGCGGAAAAGAAGCCGGCATCTGACGAAGCAAAGACGGCCAGAAGCGAAGCTTCTGTACAGGAGGACAAGGGCAGAAACGAGCGGCCGCGGCAACCCCGTTCGCGCCAGGAGGGAGCAGCGCCCAGGGTCATCAGCCGCCCCGCCGATTCCCGGACTGCAACGGACAGGCCAGCCCAGAAGGAAGGGGAGCACGCCCATCCCGCTCCTTCCGTGAAGATTGTGGAAAAATCAGGCGACAGGGCTGCGGCCAGACCCGCCGCCAAAGCTTCCCAGCAGTCCCGTCAGCCGCGCCCGCGCATCCCCGATACGACTGAAATTCCCAAGGTCCGCATCATTTCCCGTCCCTCGGCCCAAGAGGCAACACCGACCGCCAGGCCGGCACGCGGCGACGGTGACACCCGACAGCGTACAGGACACGGCAAGGACGGCCAGCGCCCGGCGCAGACACGCAACAGTGGCCACGCTCACAGCGACGGCGACACCCGCCAGCGCCGCGGCGACGCCGGCAACAGGCAGCGTCCTGCCAGAGCATCCGGCTCCTCCCGCTCGGACAGCATGGACTTCAGCAGCGGAGCTTCCGGCGACGACAACCGCGGAGGCCAGAATAAGAAGAAGCGCAGCAAGGGCAGCCGCCGCACCGTGAACTTCCAGCAGATGGGCTTCTCAGCCGGAATGGACGACAACGAGCAGCCGCGGGTGCGCAGCAGCCGCAGCCGCAAGAAGAAGCCCGCGCAGCAGCCCGTGCCCGTGACTCAGCCGCTAAAGGCAGCCAAGCGCAAGGTGCGCATCGAAGGGACCATCCGCATCAGCGACATGGCCCAGCAGATGAGCATCAAGGCCAACGAACTCATCAAGGTGCTTTTCAACCTGGGTATCATGGCCACCATCAACCAGTCCATCGACTTTGACACTGCTGCCGTCCTGGCCAGCGAGTTCAGTTACGAGGTGGAAAAGGTCGGCTTCGAGGAAGCGGATTACCTGGAACCATCGACCCCGGACAAACCCGAGGATCTCAAGCCCCGTCCGCCCGTGGTCACCATCATGGGCCACGTAGACCACGGCAAGACTTCGCTGCTTGATGCCATCCGCAAAACGCACGTCACCAGCGACGAAGCCGGCGGCATCACGCAGCACATTGGTGCCTACCACGTCAACACCAAAAACGGCGATGTGGTCTTCCTTGACACGCCCGGTCACGAGGCCTTTACGGCCATGCGTGCCCGCGGTGCCCAGATCACGGACCTAGTCATCCTGGTGGTGGCCGCTGACGACGGCGTCATGGAGCAGACCCGCGAGGCTGTGAACCACGCCCGCGCCGCCAACGTTCCCATTATTGTGGCAGTCAACAAAATCGACAAACCCGGTGCCAACCCCGACCGCGTCCTGCGCGAGCTGGCTGAAATGGGTCTGCAGGCCGAGGAATGGGGCGGCGACACCATTGTCACCAGAGTGTCAGCCAAGACGCACGAGGGCCTGGATGATCTGCTTGAGTTGCTTGCCCTGCAGTCCGAAGTCATGGAACTCAAGGCCAATCCCAGCAAATCCGCCCGCGGCCATATTATTGAAGCCAAGCTGGACAAGGGCCGCGGCCCGGTGGCCACGGTGCTTATCCAGGAAGGCACTCTGCGTCAGGGCGACAACTTTGTCTGTGGCACCTTCTCTGGTCGCGTACGAGCCCTGTTCAATGACCAGGGCAAAAAAGTCCGCGAGGCCGGTCCCTCCATCCCGGTGGAGGTGCAGGGCTTTGCCGGCGTGCCTGTGGCCGGCGA
>CAZJPT010000033.1:2144-12481 GCA_964547835.1 uncultured Desulfovibrio sp. | reverse complement strand
ATCCCCCGCCTTCAGGCGGGGGAGGATGTCAACCAATAAGTTGTCACCCGGGGAGCAGCCCGAACAACAAGAGCAAATGACACAAGCTGAGCAGGTACCAGGTTTTTTGAAAAAGCTGCAGGGCAGTGGCCGGGGAAGCGGGGGCTCCAATTTTTAGGATGTATGATGCGGGAACACGAGGGAGCCGGTGACGCTGCCCTCCTGGATTGGGGGTCAGGCGTCGGCCCCGGACAAGGTGTTGTGTTCGAGCCAGGCCATGAAGCGATACCACGCTGGCTGTCTCTGCCCGCCTGGAGCGGTGCCTGGCTTTGCCTGCGCAGGTGCGGGAGGCGATTCCATGGGCAGAACAGCGCCTGCGTCATAAGACGCAGCCAAAGTGACAGGGCCTGCGCTGTCCTGTGCCTCCTCTCTGACAGGATTTTGTGTCTGACAGTCTGCGTTGAGCCCGGTGTTGCCGGGAGAAGTGCACGAAGAAGATGGCGTGGCAGCAGACATCTGGACAGAGGAGGATGCGGCAGGCTCTGATATGACCAGACTGGCTGACAGAGTGTCTTCCCTGGTGCTGTCATCTGGTGCTTCATTTGTGGCGAGAGGCTGCCTGTTGTCTGCAGGATGAACAAGGCTCTTGTTAGGAGCGGATGGTGTCTGAGTAACAGGAGAGGAAGAAGCCGGGCATGAGGCCTCAAGTTCAGAAAAGTGTGTATCAGGGAGAGTTGATGCAGCATTTGTCACGCAATTGCTGCCGGGCGGTGTTTCAGTCGACGCTGCATATGCAGTCTTTGTTTCGCCAGGGCAGGAAGGATGCTCAGCGGCCTGTCTGCGGCACAAGCTCAGATATCTGGACAATGTCCCTCTGGCCATGGGCGCTCCAGCGCTCGTGAACACGTCAATGACGTCGGCAAGCCTTGCACCGCGTGCGAGCATGGCCTGGACGTGCGGCAGTGCCTTGCCAACGATGTCGCGCAGGCAGAGAGTTTTTTTTGCCGGATCCGGCTGCCAGGCATCCAAAGCCTTGATGAGCCTGGTGATGAGTTCGGGGGTGTACTGGCGTCGCGTTGCGTTCTTTTTCTTCCTGGGTTTCGTCATGGGGACTCTCACTATTCTGGGCTTGTGCGCATGGCGGGAAGACTGGTTCCCTGTGTTGCTGTTCATACTATAGCTAGGTTATTTAGGCATGTCAATAAAGATTTTAGAATTTTTTTGAAGCCCTGACAATATGGAAAGCACTTTGATAACATTCTGGTATGTTTTATGTTTTTTTACTGGACCAACAAAAGAAGGTGAAGAATGCTTATCTGGGCGCAGGGAAACGTTGAGCCAGCAGGCTGGCAGATTTCTGGACTGGAAAGATGAACAATGATGTTCCGAGCGGTCCTGGGGCAGGGTGAGCGTGAAACATCCGGTCAAATGGGTGCTTGAAAAAAGATGGGCTCTGCAAGCGTGCTTGAAGGTGGTTACGACATTATTTGTCAGTAGTCTGAAACATTTTGAAACATTCATGGCAGACGCGATAACTTATTGTGCCATACTAGAGGGTTTTCGTTGTGAACCTTAATATATCAGACGGCATATTCGCTCCCACGAAAAACCTTTGATGCAGCGACAGTCTGCACATCAATGGCCTTGATGCCCCCTCGCCAATGGCAGAAGACATTAAAATTTAAGACGAAGCATCGCCAGGAGATACCTCTTTGAAGTACAATCAGCCTTTTCGTTTACCAGATGTGCATGCGCATCAGTTACAGCAGGACAAGCACAGAGAAATACGAGTCCAAGGCAGATGTGTTATGCATGTTTTTTATACAAATAAACATGATGTTATCTTCGAGCTTGTGATCCTGGTGCAAGGAGTCGGAAGATAATTTTTCCCAGATGAAAGAGGATGTGCCAACGGCCATTGCCTTGGAGATGATCCAAATAAACCGGCAAGCATCTGGAAAATCAATTACTTACATCATGATAAAAACGTTTTCGGATCTTCTCATATGATAATCACAGTGTTGAACTATGTTTCACCAGGCATGGAGTGAAACATTTTTTTTATGGTGAAACATAAAAAATGGTATCTGTCCCCCCATCATCTGCATCTGCATCTCTCGTGTAAAATTTCACAATTTTGTTTTTGAAAAAAATTTCAGGCGTGCGTTTTCAGACAAGTTTAGACAACACAACGTACTTTCCTCCTTCTCCTGCTCCGGAGGCAATACGGTTGCGACTGATTGCTTGAACAGTCATTAAAATGACGCGGATCATGGCAAACTATTTGCACATTATGCTGTGACAACCACGAGAATACCCGTCGAAGTTCTGGTTCCGCCTTCGTTTCCTGGACAAAAAATCATGTCGTTCTGTCAGCCCACGAGGCATCTGGGAACGTGAGGCTCGCTGTTTAAAGCGCCCTGTGGGCGCGACGAACCCCAAAGGAGGAAGCATGAGTAGCTCTGAAAATTGCGCACAGGGACAGAAAGTATATGATGTCCTTGTCATCGGCGGTGGAAATGCGGCTCTGTGCGCCGCAATCACTGCGCGCCTTGGTGGGGGGGAAGTCATACTTATTGAGGCTTCGCCCAAAGACGTACGAGGTGGCAACAGCCGGCACACGAGAAACATCCGTTACATCCATCCGGAGAAAAACAGCTTCCTGACAGGCCCCTACCTGGAAGAGGAGTGCTATCAGGATCTGCTGGGCGTCACCAAGGGAAAAACCATCGAGTCCATGGCGCGCCTTGTTATCCGTGGCTCCAACAATGTTGGTGACTGGATGATGGAACAGGGCGTGCATTTCCAGCCTGCCATGCGCGGCACCCTGCATCTTTCCAGGACAAACGGCTTCTTCCTTGGCGGCGGCAAGGCGCTTATCAATGCCTACTATCTGCGCGCCGAAAGGCTCGGCGTGGAAATCCGCTACGAGACCGAAGCCGTTGATCTGAAGATTGAAGACGACGAGTTCAAATACTGCAGTGTCGTCAACAACGGTAAGGAGTACCGCATCTACGCCAAGGCCGTTGTCATCGCCTCCGGTGGTTACCAGGCCAATATCGAATGGCTCAAGAGAGCGTGGGGACCTGCTGCCGCCAACTTCCTTATCCGCGGCACACCGTATGACCGCGGCGCCATGCTCAAAGTCATGATGGACAATGGCGCCAAGACTGTAGGTGCTCCCGACCAGGGACACTGTGTGGCCATCGACGGCCGCGCTCCCAAGTTCGACGGCGGCATCTGTACGCGTCTTGACTGCGTCCCCTTCGGCATCGCAGTTAACAAGAACTGTCAGCGCTTCTACGACGAAGGCGAGGAAATCTGGCCCAAGCGTTACGCCATCTGGGGCAAGCTCGTCGGCAATCAGCCCGAGCAGGTTGCCTATATCGTTATCGACTCCAAGTCCATCAATCTCTTCATGCCTTCCGTATTCCCGCCCATCGAGGCGAGAAGCATCAGGGAGCTGGCGTCCAAGCTTGATCTTGATCCCGACGCCCTTGAAGCAACCGTGAATAACTACAATGCCCACACGGTGCCCGGCGGCAACTTCAATTCCGGTGACAAGGACGGTATTGCGACTCAGGGTCTTGAGCCTCCCAAGAGCAACTGGGCCCGTCCCATCGACACCCCGCCCTTCTACGGATACTGCCTGCGTCCCGGCATTACATTCTCGTATCTCAGTCTGGCTGTGAACGAGCAGACCAGGGTGCTCAAGGAAGACGGCAGCACATTCAAGAATATTTTCGCCGCTGGTGAAGTGACTTCCGGCAACGTCCTCGGACAGGGCTACATGGCCGGTTTTGGCATGACTATAGGAACGGTGTTTGGCCGTATAGCTGGTAAGGAGGCCGTATGTCTGAAGTAATGAAAGAAGCCCACAGAACTACCACAATTTGCAACGCATGCAGATACTGTGAAGGTTTCTGTGCTGTGTTTCCGGTGATGGAACTGCGCCGCACGTTTACGGACCCTGAACTCAAATACTTTGCCAACCTGTGCCATAACTGCCGCGGCTGTTATTACGCGTGCCAGTACGCACCGCCCCATGAATTTGATCTGAACTATCCCCAGGTCATGGCCGAACTGCGCCGCGAAACCTACGAGGAGTTCTGCTGGCCCAAATCCCTGGCTCCGGCTCTTCGCAACAACGGCTTCTATGTCTTCGTCGTCTCCATGATCAGTGTCCTGCTCTTCCTGGGTGGCAGCCTTATGGCCAATGGCCCCGAAGTTTTCTTCGGCAGCCACACCGGTGAAGGCTCCTTCTACAACATCATTCCCTACGGCATGATGCTGTTCCTCTTCATGGTTGTTTTCCTGTTCGGCCTGTTCTCCCTGTTCATGGGCGTCAAGAAGTTCTGGAAAGTCACGGAAGCAAAGCCCAAGGAAATGTGGAAGCTGGAAAACCATGTCAAGGCTATCAAGGACGCATTCACCCTGCGTTACCTCGATGGCAACGGCGAGGGCTGCAACTACCCCGATGACAAGTTCAGCACCATACGCCGCAAGTTCCACCATGCTACCTTCTACGGCTTCCTTGCCTGTCTCGTGTCCACCTCCGTGGCCTTTATCATGGACCACCTGCTGGCTATGCCTGCTCCCTACGGCTTCTTCTCGCTCCCGGTTCTCTTTGGCACTGGTGGCGGCATTGCCCTGTGCATCGGCACAGGTGGCCTCATGTATCTCAAGCTGATCATGGATCGTCGCCCCTACGACGAGCGCAGCGTAGGCATGGACTTGTCCTTCGCCATGCTGCTCTTCATGATCTGTCTGACCGGCCTGCTCCTGCTGGTGTTCCGCAGCACTTCCGTTATGGGCATTCTGCTCTGTGTCCACCTCGGACTCGTGCTCGCGCTCTTCTTCACCTTCGCGACGAGCAAGTTTGTGCACATCGCCTACAGATATTTTGCTCTGGTACGCAACGCGTACGAATTGCGCGACGCTAACAGCAAGTAGCAACAACGTTATCTATCTCAGGGAGGTCTGGCAGGGGCCTCCCTGATTCCCCAAGGGAGCAATCAAATATTCCGTACATACAAGAGAGGATGATGCCATGCTGGTCTACTTTGGTTTAGTAATGATTATTGCTACGGCTGTGGCAATGGTGAAAAGAATTGAGTCAAGAATGGTGTTGATTGTTGCGGGCTTCGTTATGGCCATCGCGGCAATGGATCCCATGACGGCCTTCCAGGGTCTGACAAAGGGCATGACGGAGTCAAACCTGATCTGCAACATATGTTCGGTCATGGCCTTTGCCTTCGTCATGAAGTACACCGAATGTGACAAGCACCTGAGTAACGCCGTGGCCAGACCATTGCGCCATGTACGCTTTTTCCTGATTCCCGGCGCAACCCTGTGTACCTTCTTTGTCAACATTTCCCTGCCCAGTGCCGCTGGTGTGGCTGCAGCCGTGGGTTCCATTGTTATCCCGCTGCTCATCAACATGGGTGTGCGTCCGGCTATGGCCGGAGCCGCAGTCCTCATGGGCACCTATGGCAGCATTCTCTCTCCTGGTCTGCCTCACAATCCTTTTGTTGCCCGCATAGCCACCGATGTGCTCGGCCGTGAAGTTCCGGTTATGGAAGTCATTACCAGGCATGCCATGGCCAGCATCACCACGGTTCTTGTGGCAGCCTTCATCCTCTGGGCCATAGCCATCATAACCAAGGAAGGCCTTGGCACCCCTACTGTTAACACCGAAGCAAAGCGGGACTTCAAGGTTAACCCCATTTACGCCATCATTCCCATTGTTCCTGTGGCTATGCTCATCCTGGGCGCCCTCATTCCCGACAAGATTCCGGCTCTCGCCAAGCTGCGCGTTGAGCACACCATGCTTTTTGGTGCCTTCCTCGGCGTAGTGGCCACTCGTAAGAACCCCATGGACGGCTCACGCCAGTTCTTTGCCGGTCTCGGCAAGGGTTACTGCGACATCATGGGCATCGTCATCGCCGCCGCCGTTTTCGTAGCCGGTATGAAGGCCACTGGTGTTGTTGACGCCGGCATCGAGCTGATGAAGACCTCACAGAACGCCGCCACCATCGCCGCCTGCGTTGGCCCGTGGATCATGGCCATCCTCTGCGGTTCAGGCAACGCCGCCACCATCGCCTTCAATGAAGCCGTTACCATCTCCGCCCCCAGCTTCGGCGTGGACGTCATCGACATGGGCGCTCTGGCCACGCTGGCCGGCTGCATCGGTCGCTGCATGTCTCCCATCGGCGGTGTGACCTTTGTCTGCGCCGGTCTGACATTGTGCAATCCCATGGAACTGGTGAAGCGTACTGCTCTCCCCGGCACGGTTGGCCTCATAGTCGGGTATTTCATGCTTGTCGGTTTCTAAACTTCAAGCGGAGACAGTCATGATACGCATCACAAAAGAGAAATTCACCTACTTCGAAGGCAAGCTTGTCCCTTCTGCCCAGGCTCCTGCTGCAGCCGGCAAGGGTATGGCGGAAAGTGTTCTGGCAGCGCATAATGTGTCCAAGGAAGAGGGCAAGTATGCAATCTGCTTTGATGCACTGCTTTCCCACGACATCACGTACGTGAGCATTGTACAGACGGCCAGGGCCAGTGGTCTCAAAAGATTCCCCATTCCCTATTCATTTACCAACTGTCATAACAGCCTCTGTGCCATCGGCGGCACCATCAACGCAGACGATCATCGCTTTGGCCTCTCAGCTGCCAGAAAATACGGCGGTGACTTCGTGCCCCCGAACATGGCAGTCATCCATCAGTATGCCCGTGAAATGGTGGCTGCTCCAGGCAAGATGGTCATGGCTTCAGACAGCCATACCCGTTACGGCGCTCTGGGCTGCATGGGCGTTGGTGAAGGTGGTGGCGAACTGGTCAAGCAGGTTCTCAGTAAAACCTGGAATGTGGACCGGCCGCGCATCGTCGCCATCTACCTTACCGGTTCCCCGCGTCCCGGTGTTGGCCCGCAGGACGTGGCCATCGCGCTGGTGACGGCTCTCTTCCCCGATGCTGTCGTCAAGAACAGCGTTATGGAATTCATGGGCCCGGGCATTGCCGGTCTTCCCATGGACTACCGCATGGGCATTGACGTCATGACCACGGAAACCGCGTGCCTCACCAGTATCTGGGAAACGGATGAGGTTGTTCGCGAATACCTTGAGACGCACGGCCGCGGTGCCGAATATCGCGAAATCAAGCCCGCTGATGGCGCTGTTTATGATACGCTGGTGGAAGTTGATCTCTCCACCATCGAGCCCATGATTGCCTTGCCGTTCCATCCCAGTCTTGGCGTGCCCATCCGCGAATTCAACGAAAACGTCACTGACTACGTGGAACAGATTGAGCAGCGTGCCAGAAAACTCATGGGCGAGAAATTCGCTGACGTGCCAAATCTGTCCTCCAAGATTTACAACGGCCGTTTCCGTGTGGATCAGGCCGTAGTCTCCGGCTGCGGCGGCGGCCTGTACGGCAACCTGGCTGTGGTAGCCCAGATGCTCAAGGGGCACTCCATAGGTGCCGGCGGCATAAACTACTCAGTCTACCCGGCGTCCCAGCCTGTGCTGCAGGAACTCATTAAAACGGGCGCCCTCTCAGACATCATCAGTGCCGGTGTCACGCTGCGCACGGCCTTCTGTGGTCCCTGCTTCGGCGCCGGTGACGTGCCTGGTCAGAATTGCTTCTCCATCCGTCACGTGACTCGTAACTTCGCCAATCGCGAAGGCTCCAAGGCTGCCGGCGGTCAGATATCCTATGTGGCCATTATGGACGCCCGCTCCATTACCGCCACCATGCTCAACGGCGGCTTCCTCACTCCGGCTGGCGACGACACCCCGCCCACCCCGAAGACCTACGGCTTTGATCCGAGCATCTACAAGAACAACGTCTACCATGGCTATGGTCACGAGCAGGCCGACGCGCCTCTGACCGTAGGTCCCAACATTGCCGACTGGCCGGTCATGCTCGGCATGCCCGATAATCTGCTTCTCAAGGTCGGCATCGCCTTGCGCGACAAGGTCACCACCACCGATGACTTCATTGCTTCCGGAGAGCCCTCGGCTTTCCGCTCCAACCCCGGACGCATGGCTGAGTTTACTCTGCGCAGCAAGGATCCCGAATATGTGACCCGCGTCAAGGCAATCCGTGATGTGGAACAGGCCCGTCAGCAGGCGCTGGCCGAAGGCAAGGGCATGCCGGACAATGTGCGCGCCTACTTTGCTGAGGCCGGTCTTGATGCCGACGCCATGGCTGCCAGCACGGCTCTGGGAAGCGTTGTCTTTGCCCTATATCCGGGTGACGGCTCTGCCCGCGAACAGGCTGCCTCCTGTCAGAAGGTTCTGGGAGGCTGGGCCAACATTGCCGGCGCGTACGCCACCAAGCGCTATCGCAGCAATTGCATCAACTGGGGACTTCTGCCCTTGGTGACCGCTGATGACGTAAACGGCTGGGACATTCAGATAGGCGATGTTGTCTATATTCCCGGTATCCGCGCTCTGCTCGAGGGCAACGGTGAAGAAATCGAGATCACCGTTTTCCGCGACGGCAAGGGAACGGCAAAGGTTGTCCGTCTGCCTGATATTTCACGAGAGGAACGTGATATCCTTTTGGCAGGCTGTCTCATTAACTATTATAAATAAGAGGACGTCTCAAAACGCACAAGACTGCACATAAAAGCACTGTGTTAAGATGGTGTATCCAGAGTTTTGAGATCTCCTCTAAATAAGTCTGGCAGTCATTAAAGGCTGCATTAGAGCACATATCGCTGACAAGGAGTACAATTTATGGCTACTGGAATTACCCTGTCCGACAAGGGCACCTTGATTATCCCCGACGATCCCATCATCCCCATTATTCCTGGTGACGGCGTCGGACCGGATATCTGGAATGCCGCTCAACCTGTCTTCGACACCGCTGTTGCCAAGGCCTACGGCGGTAAACGTCAGATCTGCTGGCTGCCCATCCGCGCTGGTGAGGACTGCTGGAAAGAAACCGGCGAGTTCGTGCCGCAGGAGAGCATGGATGCCATCACCAAATACCGCGTCGCCTTGAAAGGCCCCTTGAGCACTCCGGTAGGCAAGGGCTTCCGCAGCGTCAACGTTTTGCTGCGCCGCCTCTTTGATCTGTATGCCTGCATTCGTCCCTGCAACCACATCCCCGGTGTGCCCAGCCCTGTGAAGGATCCTGACGCTGTTGACATGGTCATTTTCCGTGAGAACACGGAAGATCTGTATGCCGGTATCGAATGGGATGCAGGTACTCCGGAAGCTGCCAAGATGATTGCTCTTATTGAGGAATTGTCGGACAAGAAGGTGCGCCCGGACAGCTCCATCGGCATCAAGCCCATTTCCGAGACAGGCACCAAACGTCTGGTCCGCATGGCCATTCAGTACGCCATCGATAACAAACTGCCCAGCGTGACCCTGGTCAGCAAGGGCAACATCATGAAGTTCACAGAGGGCGGTTTCCGCCGCTGGGGCTACGAAGTGGCGGCTGAGGAATTCGGTGACGTGACCATTACCGAGGACGAGGTGTGGAAGAACGGCGGTCAGGTGCCGGAAGGCAAGATCGTGATGAAGGACCGCATCACCGACGCCATGTTCCAGCAGATCCTGCTTCGTCCGCGCGAGTACAGCGTCCTGGCCATGCCCAACCTTAACGGTGACTACATGTCCGACGCCCTGGCCGCTCAGGTTGGTGGTCTCGGCATGGCTCCGGGCTCCAACGTCGGCGACGGCTATGCCATCTTCGAGGCGACGCACGGCACTGCGCCCAAGTACACCGGCCTCGACAAGATCAACCCCGGTTCCATGATTCTTTCCGGCGCCCTCATGCTGGACTTCATGGGCTGGAAAGAAGCTGCTGAGCTTATCCGTGTCGGCATCAGGAATGCCGTTGCCAAGAAGACGGTGACCTACGATCTGGCGCGCCAGATGGAAGGTGCCACCGAGGTTTCGTGCTCTGCCTTCGGCAAGGCCATCTGCGACAATATGTAGAACGCTTCCTCACGACCGGGCCCGTTCGTACCGAACGACTACGGACGGGATCCCGGGTTTTTATAACGCGGTGTGTAATCCATTGCTCTGGCGATAGGGATGTAGCCGTGTCCGCGCAAGCGGGATATTTATATAGTGCCTGAGCCACATTAAGCCCGTCTGTCTGCTCGCTTTGGCAGCTATGCGGGTCTGCCCATGTCCTCATGTCATCGTGAGCATCCATAGGCCGCAGGTCCTTGATATCTGGCCTGCCTGGCGTTGGCTCGAGCTGAACAGGGTAATCAGCCCGGGCGCCGTCAAGGAGTGCCTGAGGAGCCGTTTCGCGCCAGCTTTCCACGCGGCCACCGCGAAGGCCCTGGAAAGGGCAAGCAACCTGCCAGGGAATCTGAGGCGAGAAAGCAG
>CAZJPT010000033.1:0-2134 GCA_964547835.1 uncultured Desulfovibrio sp. | reverse complement strand
GAGGAGCGCCTTTGTTCACGGGGAATCCCATCGAACTGCTGCAAATCTTCAGCGATGACATGCAGACCAGGGGCACGTGCATGATTGGTGAACTTGGTGATGACAGCAAAAAATGCGCAGCCGAAGGCATCATCAAGAGCAAATATCCCAGACCGGTCTTGGGTTTCATAGCCGTCTGGACGGCACTCAAGAGGGAAGGAATGGGGTATGCTGGCACCGTCATCTTGGGCAGCAAGGGCCTTGGGCGAGGACAAAAGCACTGCCTTTGAGGCTGCCATTGTCACCGCCATCAAAGAATCGGGCCTGTCTGACCAGATTGTGGCTGATGCGCTTTGGATAGAAGCAATGCAATGAGCCCCGCTGTGTCCGGCCGGAGTCAGGAACGGTCAGACGCAGTCGGGGCTGCTTGAGGAAAAGGCGAGACGGTGTCCATTTCTGCCGACGAAAATCACACCCGTCTCATCATTTTCCCTGTGGCCTGGCGTGAGCAGGGGGGCCAGGCACTGTTATTAGCTATTAATAGAATGTTTTTGCATAAGACGCCAGAGGGTGACGCGAGAAACTCCCAGTATTCCGGCTGCCAGGCCTTTTTTACCATGACACTGGCGCAGGGCGTCGAGAATGGCCTTGCGGCTGATGCCTGCTGAGGTGTCCACGCTCCGTGTCTCCTCACGAGGCGTGGGGCGTTCCTGCTGTACAGGAGGCTTTGGCAACGCGGGTTCAGGGATGTCTGTGCGCTGGGAGCGGGCTAGTGCGCGCTGATAGATCTGGGTAGAGTTAAACAGATGCTCGAAGACGTCGTTGTTGAATTCGCCGTTGCACAACAGAACTAAGCGCTCGATAAAGTGCTGGAGCTCCCTGGTGTTGCCTGGCCAGGGCAGGGTTTTCAGACGTTCCAGACTTTCGTCTGGAATAGTCAGCAAAGGGAGTTTTCCGGCTATGGAAGATTTGCGCGCAAAATGCCTGGCCAGCATGGGTATGTCCTCAGCGTGCCGGTGCAGAGGCGGTACATCAAGGACCAGGACGTTGAGCCGGAAAAAGAGGTCCTCGCGCATACGGCCCTTGAGCACCTCGTCAATGAGGGATTTGTTGGTGGCCGCAATGACGCGGATGTTCAGGGGAATAACAGTGTCGCTGCCGATGCGGCGTATTTCCTTTTCCTGCAGGGCGCGCAGCAGGAGCAACTGCACGTTGCTCGGCAGGGAATTGACTTCGTCAATGAAGATGGTGCCTTCGTCAGCATTCTCGAAAAGACCGTTTTTGCCTTCCTTGAGACTGCCTGTGAATGACCCGCCTTCGTAGCCAAAGAGCTCACTTTCCAGGAGCTGTTCCGGAATAGCTGCGCAGTTTATGGAAACGAAGGGCTTGTTGCGCCTGGGCGAGCAGTTGTGCAGGGCATGGGCCAGAATTTCCTTGCCTGTGCCTGAGCCGCCGGTAATGAGCACTGTTGAATTGCTGCTGGCGTAAAGGCGCAGCTGCGTAAGCATGTTGTCTATGACAGAACTGCAGTGAATGTAGTCCTGAACTGTGTACTTGGCCCGATTGGCCTGGGAGACGGCACGGCTTACGATCTTGCCCCCGGTGATGACGCGGCGGGCTGAGTTGAAGGTGTAGAGGGCGCCGAAAATACCGGCGCGTATTTCCAGCGGCGTATAATTGAAGACGAATTTGGTGCGGCCAATCTGCTGGATGAAGTAGGTCCGTGAATGCATGGCGCCCAGGGTAGCCGTCAGCTCGGGCAGTACATTGCGCAGATTCTTGCCGATGACGCGATCCTTAAGATTGAGCAGGGTGAAGGCCTGTTTGTTGCAAAGCGTAATAAAGCCATTGTTGTCAACAGCCAGGACGCCGTCGCTGACATTGTTGAGAATTGCCTCGGAGCTGCGCACCCACAGCTCATTTTCCCGGTTGGCAGCAGCGATACTGGCGGCGTTGTCAATGACCTCACGGATATGCACCTTGGGGGGCACGACGAGGTAGTGTTTAAACCCGTACTTGCGTGCGATGCGCAGAGCCATACCACCGCTCACCACGATGGCTTCACGGTGCCTGTCCCTGTACTGACGGAGCTTTACGTCAAGATCCGGAATATTCTTGTAATAAACCTGGTGGATGTTGATGCCAAACAATCCGC
>CAZJPT010000032.1:0-12547 GCA_964547835.1 uncultured Desulfovibrio sp. | reverse complement strand
AGCCTGCGGCCCGCAGGGACATGAGGCAGTTCTGCAGCCTGGATTCGATGGTGGCCAGGTGCACCTGCTGGGCCAGTGAGATATTTTTTTCCAGCTGCTTGCGAAGATTCATGAGGTTCTGGCGCACGGTGGGATTGCCGCTGCTCTCAATGAGACTTGACAAATCCTTGAGCAGGGCCTGATCGTCCACAGACGCGGTCCCAGCGCCGGTGCCGCTGTACTCCTTTGCCAGGACGCTCAAGCGTCCTTTGGGCAGGTTTATGCCTGCAAGAACAGGACGAAAGCCCAGGTCGCGCACGCGCATGGGGCCATCTGCCAGGAAGGGGGCCATTTCTTCGCGCCGGCCTGGCAGGATCTCCTCCCTGGAGGACAAAAAGGACCCGCCCTTGCGCACGAAGCCGCCAGCTGAGCCCTGCAGGGCGCCGGCCACACTGAAGCGGAAGCAGTCCAGAGTCATTTCCGCGGCATTGCCGGCTGTGTCGTACAGCCCCAGAGGATTGGGGCGCCGTGACCCTATGCCGGCCAGACTGGAGGCCGCGTGCGACGTGCCTTCCTGACGGAAGACAGCGTAGTCGCCATAGGACAAGCCCGTCTCCATGGTGAAAAAATCCTGTTTTGCGCCGTCACTGCCCTCTGCATGTCCGCCCATGGCCGCATATTCCCATTCAGCTTCGGTAGGCAGACGCAGATAGCCCGTGCTGACGCTGTCTCCGGCAAAGCGCGGCAAAACGTCAGGATGGTTCTGCAAAAGCCAGGACGTGTAGCGTCCGGTAAAGGCCATGGCCTCATTCCAGCTGATGTCCGTGACAGGCCTGGCGTCCTCGGCCCTGACATGAGAGATGTCACGGGACGGGTTCATGACTGCGTCGTATTGCAGGCGGCTCACCTCGTACTTGGCAATGAGGTAGTAGCAGTACTTGTCCCGGTCACGGGCAGGAATGGTCTTCAGCCATGCTGCAGGAAGATCACTGGCTGTGAAGGACGAAGACAAGGTAGTCCGCCTTGTGGCATCGTAAAAGGCGCGGTCCGTGTCCGCTCCTGTGATGCCGAAAGAGGTGGATAAGGGTTTGAGCAGGCCATGCACCGGGACAGCTGCCAGACGAAAGACCATCTCCAGTCCTCCAGGCATGGGCAGGACAATATCGCCTGCTGCGTCTGGTTTTGGATTGTATGTCTCTTCAAGGCTGGTCTGCCCCTTGAGCTTGAGGGCGGCATGGCTGACGCCTGGGAGCGTTGTCACGCACAGGGACAGCAGTATGGACAAGATCAGGGCCTTAAGCCCTGCGCTGCTGCAGCGACAGAAAAAATCAGACATCGCGGATGACCTCCGAGGGTTCGATGCGGGTGCTGCGCACAGCGGGCACAAGGGCGGCCAGCAGCGAGACAGCGGCGGTAACGGCCATGGCCGTGAGATAATGCAGGGGCTCAAGACGGCAGACCTGCTCGGTGCTGTTCATGAGACCGGCAAAAATGGAGTTCAGAAGTTCTGAGAAGCCGGCATAGCAGACTATGGCCAGCACACTGCCCCAAAGTGCGGTCATCAGGGCCTGTGTCAGCGGAAAGAGAGCCAGCGAACCTGAGGAAAAGCCAGTCAGCTGCAAAAGCCCCAGGGTTCGTTCCTTGCGTTTGATGCCGGCCAGGATGCTGCTCAGCGTGGACGTGAAAAAACCGCCTGAGGCCGTTATGCAGATGACGCCGAACATAATGTTGAGGCCCGTTTCCAGGGTACGCAGCTGGTCAATGGAAGCGGCCTGCGTATTGGTTTCGATATTGTGTTCCAGAAAGTAATCACGCAGTCTGGCCACGTCGTCCATGGTGGCCGCGTAGAGACGGAAGCTTGGATAAAGGCGCATCCCTGGAGGTCTGCTTTCACCGTCCCAGCCGAATGAGCTGCCCATGTCTGGAACGGCCCGGAAATCGCGGAAGTCCTCGGTAGCAACCAGCAGCTTCAGGGGCACATAGGCCACGGGTTTTTGTGAGGCAGCCAGAGGCAGGACGCCGACTATGTCAAGACGCACATATGCGCTGGACATTTCCCCTCTCGAAGAGCGCTCCACCCTGCCGAGCACGGCATCACCGGTGGTGACGCCAAGCTTCTCAGCCACGGGCGTGGTAATGACGCAGCCGGCGCGGCGCAGGCCTGGAGTTTCGACAGAAGGCAGGCGCACCAGGTTCGGGGACTGCTGTTTTGCAGCCGGAGCCCGGCGCACAAGCCCGGAGGGCAGCTGTGTGCCATTCTGTGCAGCCTCCTCGCGGGGGCTGGGTGTGCTGGATGACTGCTTGTCTGCATCCGGCACGGGATTGTCATAAGCGTCGTGTTCAGCCATGGCAGGCGTGACGCTGCCAAGGCCGTAATGCTTGAGCACAGGGTCGTCTGCGGCCGTAGGCTCCATGGAAACCGTCATGGAAACGTTCATCCCGCCCGCTGCCGTGAGGGTCATTGTGGCAGCGATATTGCGCGTGCGCGGCAGCACGAAGGACACGCCCGGAAGAGCACGCCATCTGGCAACATCCTGGCTCGTATAACGCCCGGAAACAACAGGAGTCACCTCCAGTGTCGCTGGATCGGAAAGAAGGCGCTTGGTGAGGGTCGTCATGACACCAAACTTGACTCCGTAGAGGATGAGCAGCGGTGCCAGGACAGCCGTGAGTCCCAGAACGGCGCAGGCCGACATTAAGCGTTCACGCCTGTAGTCGGCCATGGCCAGGAAAATGACATGGATCAGTGCACGCATCACTGCGTCTCCCTGACGGACGCGCTCTGTGCTGGCGCAGCGGCATTGTCCGCATAGTCGAGTATGGACGTGACAGACCTGCCGTCTGCCCTGACGTGCAGCCACGCAAGTGAGAAGCCCAGTTCCGAGGCCAGGGCCTGATCATGGCTTACCATGATGATGGTGGCACCCTGTTCGCGGGCCAGTTGCAGCAGAAGCTGCATTACCAGGCGTGAGTGGGCGGGATCCAGGGCAGCCGTAGGCTCGTCGGCCAGCACCACGGCCGGATTGTGAGCCAGGGCACGGGCTATTGCCACGCGCTGGCGTTCGCCAACAGAAAGCTGCGCCGGGTATTTGCGCAGCAGTCCGGTGATGTGCAGCTTTGCACAGATATCACTGATGGTTTCAAGCCGCTGCGGCAGGATATTGAGCACTCTGCAGACCAGGGTGATGTTCTGGGCTGCAGTCAGAAAGGGCAGCAGACCACCGGTTTGCAGCACATAGCCCAGATGGCGCATGCGGTCGTCGGCCAGAGCGCTAGCCCCGCCTCTTTGCCAGCAGCGGTAGACATCTACAGCGTGATCAGCAGTGGGCGAAAAGAAAAAATGGCCGTCATCCGCTGGTGAGTCCGGACGCAGAGCGCATGCCAGCAGATCCAGTGCCGTGCTCTTGCCGCAGCCGGACCGCCCAACCAGGGCTATGGTCGCTCCGGGCAGAACACGGAACCGGGAAATGCGCAGCGAAAAGCCCTCTGCTCCGGGCCGGCTTTTGCGGACGTTGGCCAGATCAAAAACGTGACGCATGGGTTATGGCAGCATGCTGAGCGGCATGCGGAAGACCCAGTCCATGGAATTGTACATACCGAAGCGCTCCCAGAGAGCATTTTCGCGGTCGTATTCCTCGTAGCGGGCAATCTTGGACTTGAGTCTGTTGATGAAGGCCGTCTGCTGCCCCACGCTCATGCGGTACCAGTCCTCTTCGGTGAGGAGCATGACTTCGCTGCGGTACGGCAGACCGTCCAGGAATTCACCCAGCACGCCCAGCTGGGCCAGGTTCTGGCCGGCAGTCGGCGCTCCGGGATCGCGCGAGGTGCGTGCCGAGGCTGATAAAATACCCTGGAAGAAATCCGTGGAGTCCGTCTTCTTGGTGCGTTCGGCATTGTCGACAATGATGCCAAGCTGATCGCGCAGATCGCTCAGCTGGGCCTTGGTCAGCATTATGGCCACTTCCACGTTGGGCACGTGGCGGCTGCGCGCCAGATTGTTTAAGTCCATGTCGGCTATCCAGCTGTTGACCACCTCAGGTGCTCCGGTTTTTCTGGCGCGGCCGAAGTAGTCCAGCTGCATGGCGTAGCCAAGACGTGCGGCCATATCCTCTGGAGATTCCTGCTGGCCCGCGGGCTCATCCTTGGGCCTGGTCATCATGCGCCCTTCAGCGGTGTACTTGACCATCATGGCCATGCTCTTCGCCATGGTGTCAGCAATGCGCAGGAAATTTTCTGCACCTGTGGCAGCGTTGGCAGCCTTGATGGCCTGGTACTGGGACTTGCCGTTCATCTTGCTCAGGGCAAGATAGGCTTTTTGTGCGCCGGCGTGATCAGCCTTGCCAGCTGGCGTCATCAGATGCAGCGCCACTATCCAGATTCCCTTCTGGGCAGCCAGGTCGTTCATTTCCTGGGGTTCCATGTTGACGGCACGCCAGCGATCCGAATAGGGCAGGGGGCTCGCATCAGTGACCAGGAGTATCATCCTGGACGTGTAATCCTGCCAGCTGAGGGACTGTACAGCCTCGTAGACGCCGGCCAGACTGTCCTCGGAGAAGCTGTGCGTGGACAGCTGGCATTCCTCGAGTTGCTGCAGGCGGTTTTCGAAGTCGGCACGTTTTGAGGCTGTGACAAAGTCACTGATGACCCTGGTGCGGTACTCAATGCCTGGTGAGGCTTCCACACTGTTGCGGAAGGCTACCATGGCAAAAGCGACATTGTCGTTGAGCCCTTCACTTTGCAGATGGTCGTAAACTGTCTTGATCAGCGATTTGCAGCGTTCGAGATAGGGGCCCATGGACTTGGTGGTGTCAATGACAATGGCCACGCCTGTTTTAGGCTTGCCCACCTTGCCCTTGTCAGTACCCGGATCAATGGAGGCCACTTCTAAAAAGCGTGTGCCTTCAAAGACTTCCTGCATATTCAGAATGGGCATGAGGTAAAAGGAGTCGGCATTGACAGAGCTGTCCTGCGGCTCGGCGGCAGTCACACGCGGGTCAGGATTGCGCTCCCTGACCCCCTTGAGTATGGCAGCCAGCTGTTCGCTCATGTTGTCCGCTGAGCAGATGGCAGTCAGGTCCTCGGTGCTTTTGAAAAAGATCACAGGATCGCGGTTGGCCTTGTTGGTGAAGAGCAGCGTCATGGACTGATTCCAGGCCGTGGTCTTGTCCAGCTGTATCCAGCCGTCGGGACGGTTGGAGCTGACGCCCACCCTAAGCCAGCCGTCGCCGCGTTCGTAAACATAGAGCGGCGTGAAGGTGCGCAAATTGCCATTGACAACGGGGCTGCCGGTATCCGCGCTTTCATACAGTTTGGCTTTGGGATGGCTGATGACACGCTGGTAGAGAGTTTTCTTTCCCTCCTGAAGCAGTGGTGCGCTCACGCCAGTCGCGGGCGCAAAGGCCTGGACGAAGAGAACGCATCCAATCAGAGTCAGGATTCTGAACATGATGTGCGACATGTATCACTCCGGGATGTATTCCGTTGTGTATATTATGACTGTCTGGCAAACGTCAGAAGGGCGTGCCATCAGAGCCTGTCAAGCAAATCCTGTGCTTCCCTGGAGCCGGTTGCGGCCTGTTCCTTCAGCCATGCCTTGAGGCTGTTCAGCCCCTGGGAGGCTTCCTGACTGCCGGCATGCACAGCCTTTTCATACCAAGCAAGCGCCATGCCCGGGTCTGTTTCTATACTGCCGCGTTCCATGTTCACGCACGGGTCATAGAAGCGTGCGAGCATGTTCATGGCCCTGGCGTCGCCATCGTTGGCGGCCTCCTCGTACAACAGGAAGGCAGCGTCCTGATTGTCGGCTGATGCGTTCGGGGTCAGCAGGGCATCGGCCTCGGCAAGCAGCTTGTCTGCAGACGCGCCGTCACGGAGCAGTTTTCTGGCTGTTTCAAGTCCCGACATTGGCGCGCTGGGGGTCGCCGCTGGTTCATCCAGAGCTGCTTCAGGGGTTTCGGCCTGTACAGGCTGTGCGGGCTGTTCTGTCTGTGGCGGGCTGTCTGCGGCTTTGTCACCGGAAGAGAGGAAGTACCAGGCCGCACCACCAGCCAGTGCCAGAAGGATGACAGTCACGATGATCAGGACGGCAGGAGATTTCTTTTCAGCCAGCACCTTGCTGGTGTCCTCAGGCGTCATTTCAGTGCCTTTGTGTTCGTCCTCGATCGGCGGTGTCTCCACAGCTTCGTTTACAGGTTCGGCGTTCCCGGCGGGTAGCTCAGGCTCGGGAGTCTTCTGGCCCTGGGGCAGCACCTCGTCAACGGCGCCGGTTTTGCCGTTCACGGGAATGCTGATTTCCTCGGGCAGCATCATGGGACAAAGGGTGTCTGAGCTGTTGATGAAAAGACAGTACTGCGCAAGGCTGTCCATGTCCTTCAGCATGTCGAGTGGAAGCCGGCAGGTCAGCGTGTCATTTTCCCAGTGCGTGCTCACCGGGCTCAGGGCCTCCATGGCGCTGCGCCAGTGACCGTCGGCTGTGAGAAACAACTGATCGTCGATACGCTGAATAAAGATGACGGGCTCACCGTCCTGGCGGGGGCAGTCTTCCACCCTGAGGCAGCCGTATTGATGCGGGTACTGGAAATCGTTGGTAAGGATGGCGTGCATGATGTGTTTCTCTTTTCCTCAGGTTCAGCTGTTCATGGGCTCAAGGGACTTCAATATGGCGCCGAGACGCTCGTTGCTGGCCGGGTCGTATTCGTCGTCAGCGCTGACGGCGTTGGCCACCACCAGCTCGAAGAAAGCCTTGAGCCAGTCAGTGTAATAGAGTCTGTCAAAGGCTTCCACGCGCTCGGGCACCACGGGCTCGCCGTGCGGTCCCCATGTCAGTTCCCTGCTCTTGAAGAGTGCGACAGGCCGTCCGTTAAACACGATGTCCTGTGTCTGGCCCAGACGCTCGTCGTGACCGAGCCAGCACACATAGCTGTTGATGCGGTAGGCGGCCACACTGGCCATGCGCCAGGCTGCCATTTCCCTGGTAATGTTCACAAAGGAGCTTATTTCGCGGATGGCCTCGATCATGGATTCGAGCAGGCGGGTGCGGTCAGTGCCCTTGATGAGTTCTGTGCTGAAGCTCTCAAGGAAGCTGTCGCTGAGGTGATAGACGCGTGATATTGCCGGATTGGCACATTGCTCGCGCACCAGCGTGGTCCAGTGCTCCATGACTGAGCGGCAGAAGACCTCCACCTGATCCGCTCCACGTGGCGCTGCCGGTGCCGCTTGCGGACTGGCGGCTGGTGTGACGGGCGCCGGAGCGTCGCCGAAAAGCTCGTCCATGAGCGAATCTGCGCTTGTGACAGTGCCGGTGATGATCTGCGCTGGTTGGCTGTTGCCGCTCTCGCGGGGTTCGCAACAGTCCATGGCTCTGGCGTAAAGGTCGTTGTCGCACACTAAAAAGCGCGTGAGGAAGTCGGCGAAGCGCTGGAGCTGCACAAGCTGCGTCAGCTGGCCTACAAGCTGCCTGCCAAGAGCAGTCTGCTGCTGTATACGCTCCTGCACGTCGTCTGAACGGTAGAAACGATTCAGCCTGACCACAAGTTCGCGTGCCTTCTCGTTGGCGCGGTCGCGTGTCTGGTTGTACTTGCGGTCCGGATCGCAGATGGGGGCGAGTCGCTTGCGCAAAAGGCCAATGCCGCCGTCGTTGGGCTTCATGACCGCGTTCCAGGAGAGTTCGGAATCTTTGAAGTGCCGCTTCACCAGAGGCGAGTTGAAGAAGGACTGGCGCACCCTTGTCACCTGTTCGGTCTTGTCCTCGCGAATACCGGTTTCCAGCCCCTTGTCGTGATCGAAGATTTCGCAGACCACATTGGGATTGCGCAGCAGGAAAATATTGCTGAATGGGGCGCCATCCCAGTCGGCCGGCCATTTGTGGGCGCGGCCGAAGAAATCGATGAACGAGGACTGCATGCGGTTTTCCCACAGGCCGACAGGAATTTCCGCGCCCTTCTTTTCCTCAAACGCCTTGTCCACCTTGGTCAGAACAAAGAAAAGCATGGGATCATGGCCGCGACGCTCGGCTGGAGTGGCGCCCTGCGTCTTGTTGATCCATTCGTCAATGGCATTGGGAAGGTCCTGCACTTCCTGATTTTCCGGGCCGATGCACAGGAGCATGCCGGTGATCTCGCGCTCTTCGCTGTAACGCTCGAAAAGATAGGCCACCTTGCCGCGCAGGAAAAAGTTGCCTCGCTCTTCCTTCCGCTCCAGAGCCCGTGCCAGGTCGCTTGTCTTGAGACGTGAGCGGTAGCCTGGAAAGTCGAGAAGGTCAGTGTCCCTGAAGAAGGGGGCCGGCTCCTCGGGCATGTAGATGGTGAGCTCGGCAGTGACGGCTGTTACCTGACGACGCGTAAGTCTGGCTGTGTGGCCGTTGTCGGCACGCAGTGTCAGTTCCTCGTCCGTGCCGGGGGTCGGCTTGCCGTCCTTGCGCGGAACAAGCATGCTGACATCGATGATGCTCGCCTCCCTGGGCACAAGGGCTGACAGGGGGCAGCTTGCCTCCGAGACATTACCCAGGCGTTCCAGTGCGCCGGCCAGTTCGGCAAAGAACTCAGTGAACTCAGGCACCTGTTTCCAGATGAGGCCGAACAGACGTGCCCGATCCTCGGTGCCCAGCCATGGGGCCAGTTCCTGGGCCTGTTTCCAGTAGGCGTTGTTGAGCATCTGCACGCGGGCGTTGCCCTTGAAGCGCTGCATGTATTCACAGATATCCTCCACATCGTCCACTGTGATGGACTGGCAGGGGGAGGAGCGCTTCTTTCTGGCAAGTTCGCGCAGTTCTCCAATCAGTTCCTCTGGACTGGGCGTCTCGTCATCCTGGATGTCATTGTAATAGGTGTTGGCAATGATGCGCACCAGATCCTTCTCAGAGAAGAGCCGCAGGCGCACCGGGAAGTCAGGACTGACACCTTCCGGTCTGGACGTGGTGAAGCGCGTCACGAGGCCAGTGGATTCCTTGCCGCCCTCGGGATTGATTTTGGAAATGAAGTCTACGGACTGGCCGCAGAAATCAGCGTTCAGCTCGCCCCTGGCGTTCATGGCCAGAGCCGAGATGAGATAGCTCTTGCCAGCCTGACTGGGACCAAAAACGGCTATGCACATCTTGCGTGAGGCCGCTGTGGCCAGTCGTTTGAAGGTGCGCGTGGCAGAACGCAGCTCCTTGCACAGGGCGGGCCCCTCGGCGCCGGCCAGATCCTGGTTTTCGCTTAACCACCTTTCTGCTTCCAGAGCAATGTCGCCCCATTCGCGGCATTTTGCGGCAAGCGCGGAATCTTTTTCTCTCATGTCATCGTCCTTGGTCTAGCCTTCGGAGATCACGATGCCCGAGTCGAGCCAGTAGCCTTCTATAGCGGGCAGGGTCTGCAGGGTTGCGCTCATGCTGCGTGTGCTCAAGGGAATGCCGTCGGGACCAATGACCTCGAGGATCTCGATATTGCCCTCGGCCTGCGGCGGCTCGTCGCCTTGGCGTTTGCTGGTGTCCTCCTCTCTGGTCAGGGCAAGGCGGACAGTGCAGGGGCCCTTGCAGTTCTTGTCCTTGAGCTCGAGCTTGTAATAGGCTGTGGCCGGCCAGCGTTCCACAGCCAGCTGACGGTAGCCCACAGTGATGGGGCTGTGATAGGTGATGGTCTTCTCCTCGGGATCTGTGCTGCCGTCCTTGTTGGCAGAGAACCAGATTTTGGCGTTTTCAAGCTGGCCCTGCAGGTTGAGCTCGCCCACAAAGCGGGCCGTGGAGGTCATGCGCATATCTGAGGGATCGAAGTTGATTTTTTCAAGGTAGCCATTGGAGAGGGCGCACAGTATGGCGCCCACGACCACCGTTGTCTTGGGGTCAACGATGCGGCCGTACAGGTTGGAGCACGGGTACCAGCTGCCGATATTGTAGTCACGCATGGAGATGATGCGGGCCGGGGCAAGGGGCGTCATGGCCAGTATGGTCTGCATGACGCCTTTCCAGGCGCTGGGACGACCAGTTACCAGGAGAAGGTCAGCATCATAGGCGTGCACCATTTCGCACAGACTGGAGATGGTGCCTCCGAGGGTGCGGCTTATGCAGCGGTTGATGATATCCAGGGAAAACGTGATGGGAATGTTGCCGAAGTCAAGAGTGGGCGGTGCTGAGCAGTCCTTGAGGATGCCCTGCACGTATTCGAGTACGTGCCGCTGGGGCATGGGGGACAGCTTGATGGGGACAAAGGGGCGTTTGCCGGCGTTTTCTTCTGTGAAGACGGGCTCGCCACTGCCGAAGGGAATGGCACCGCGCTGTCTTTCCGCCGGCTTTTCAAAGAAATCGGCCAGCCTGCAGCAGTAGACGGTGTTGTCGTCCCTGTCCATCTGTTCTGCGCCCTCGAGCATACCCAGAGCCGCGGGCACAATGATCTGACGCACAAACTGTCCTTGACGCGTGCGCTGCATGGCGTTCTTGCCGTTGTAGCGACCGAAGAGCAGGATGTCAGCCTTGCGGGCGTCGGCGCCTGCACGCTGCATTTCCTTGTTGATGGCCTGGATGATCACTTCCTGAATCACGTCGCGGACCACCTCGTCGCCGGCCAGATTGAAGCCGTCGCGAAAATTCATCTGCGGTTTTATACGCGCTGTTTCCGACGAGCCGGACACAAGGACGTGGGTGGTAATGGACAGATCCGTTGTGCCGCCGCCTATGTCGATGGAGGCGATGCGCACCGTAGACCTTTCCTGGCCGTCAATGACGCGGGGCCGGCCGTACAGGGAAAAATACTGGCTGGCGTCGCCTACGTGCTTGACCATGATTTCGTTGTAGAGCAGGACAAGCTGCGAGCAGCTGGCCTCGTCCCATTCGCAGACCACTTCGGGCATGGTCTGGTACTGGAAGGCAGAGGCGTCCCTGTCCTGCCAGCCCAGGCATTTCCAGACCAGGTGTACAGCCAGCCTGGCCCAGCGCTCAAAGATACGTCTGGAGGCCACGGGCATGGCCGTAGGCACAGTGAGAATAATGCGGCGCAGATGACGGGCCTTGTCAGGCATCTGTCTGTCGTTGCGGTTTGCCGGCGAATTGATCGTGACCAGTGCCTGAGTGATGATCTCCGCAAACATGAACATCATGAGTGAGGAGCGGGTGAAAAAGGATCCGAACAGCGGCGTGTCACGCTGACTGCGCAAGATGCTTCTGGAGAGCAGACGGCGCAGCTTGTCGTTTTTGAAACAGTCCAGGGGTGTGCCTTCCTCGTTGAGCTGCCTTGGGAAGAGACCTCGGGCGACCATGGGTTCGCTGGCACCTGTTTTGTTGTAGCGCCAGCTTTGTGTCCAGCGGTTTTCATCCCAGAGATAGCGTTTGGGGCTGGACATGCCGGTGTTGCCCTCGGCGCAGACCGCAAAGGTGGCGAGGCGCGTGGCCTCAGGCCCCACGCGCACGCAGGTGGGCCAGGCAAAGGCGGGTGTGCGGCGGCCGGATCGGCGTGAAAGCATGTCCGAGCCAAAGGATACGTCCACGAACTCCACGCGTGTGGAGAAAGGCTCGCTGTACACGCGGTTCGGATTGGTAAGGTCTCTGAGTTCGAGATTGTAACGGTTGCTGAGATCCGTTTTCTGCGTGGAGCTGGTCTCCACCAGCAGACCTGTGGTGCGCGAGTTGCCCACATCCAGGACAAGATCAACGTCCATGGCCACGGAGCGATCTGAGTCCGACACCTTGACGCGCAAATCGTTGATGGCCCGCCTGGCTGCGTCAAGCCAGGTCATGTAGCAGGCTATGTGCTTGAGACAAAACTGCTTGCCGTATTCTTCCTCGCGGATGCCGGCGCGCTCGCGGCCGGCGTTGTAGCGTTCGAGCAGCCACTCGTCAATCCATTGTTCGTTAACAAACCAGGAGTTGTCGCGCACATGCCAGGCCAGCAGAAATTCCGAAGCCGCGTTTAAATCCTCGCGAGAAAGCGCGTAATAGCGGCCGTCCGCGTTGCTGGGCATATCCTCAACTTTGGTGTCGAAGGCAAGACAGAGGTGCCAGATGCCGGGCTCGTCTTCGGCTGGCAAAAACATGCCGCGCGCCCAGTTGGTCGGACCCCGGGAAACACGGGTAATGCCGTCCGGCCAGGGCTGGCCGGTGGTGCGCAGAAAGGGCACGGGCAGCCAGGATCCGGAAAAGCACTCCAGAGCCTGCTGCAGTGTGAACGCATATTCGTCGTCAAGCGAGTCAGGTCTGAAGGACGGATTTTTGCCAATGGTGTCAGCAGCGAGACGGGCGTCAATAAGACATTCATCCTGCTCGACCAGACAGCGCAAATGATGAGGATAACGGGGCTCTTCGGTTTTGTCCGGGACATCCTCGCGGAAAAGGCGGCGTTCTCTGCGCAGTGTCTCAAGGTCGAGACCGAAGTCCATGAACTGTATGCATCCGCCGGGGATGAGATTGATCAGTGGCTTGTATTTTGGGAATTTCATAGCTGTGCAAGACTCCGCCCCGGGTCGGGGGAATGTATGAGTCGCGTAGTGTAGCGTCGCGACGGGCCGGGATTTTGAAACGCTGTTAGGAACTGCCAAGAAATAAGTTGAACCGACATTGGGCAGAGTGATTTCAACAATTTCATTCATCGGCATAGGTGCTGGG
>CAZJPT010000031.1:11241-12750 GCA_964547835.1 uncultured Desulfovibrio sp. | reverse complement strand
GTATGGCCAACTTCAGACGAGCAGGCTAGAAAATCGGGCCTAAAGACGGGGCCGTGATCCGTCATGTCCAGGATGACAGTCATCTGATTGAGTTCTGGATGGCCGTCCACGGCCACGCGGTAGAGCACGTCGTCATACAGCCCGGTTGTGTCGTCTACCCGCGCCCAGGCGCCAAGGTGGCCCGGCCCCGGGGAGTCGAGTCCGAAATCTGCCAGCGGCAGCCTCCAGCCGCCGTGACCAGCCACCAGATACGTGCCGCCTTCTCCATCGATGTAGCCGGCAAAAGGACCGCTGCGCCTGGCAGCGGCTGGTGCCTCCAGGCGAGTAAAGCGCGTGTCACTGGCGTCGTAGTCGCTGCCGCGTCCGCCTGTGGTGAGCACAAAGAGATAGAGGTGCTCTGTGTCGTCAGTCACCTTCCATTTGCGCAGCTGCAGGCTGTAGCTCTGATTCCAGGGATTGGTGTCGGCAAAGTCTGCAGGCAGAAGGCGCGCCTCAATGAGCTCGTCTATGCCGAACTCAAGGCCGGCTGTCTGGGTGACGCCTTGCGTCTGTGTGGTGTCCAGGCTCCTGACGTACTCAAGACCTGCCCTGGTCACGGATGCAAGATGCCAGGCGCAGGCGTTCTGCGTCATTTCTGCTGTCCCCCGCATCCACAGGGCGGTCAGAGAAAGCAGAATGAGGCTTGCCACCGCAAGAGCCCCCAGAGTCTCGAGCAGGGAGAAGCCGCGCTCGTCTGCACGTGCAGCTGCAGGGATTTTTCCGGGGCGTATGATCAGTCCATGAAGCATGCGTTTTCCTCCTTGGCTTGGGAGATGGTCAGTGACTCAGGGCAGCAGACTTTTCATGACCAGGGCGCCCTCGGGTATGGCAGAAGGAGCAGCTGTCCCGCCAGGCACAAGGACATTGCCGCGCCGCGTGAACACATTGGCGCCGGAGCCGGCAGCACGCGTCAGGGACCATGTGTCAGGGACATTGCCGTCGCCGAAGACATAGAGCACATCGTCTTCGCGCACAGCGCCCCAGTCTCCCAGCGCCTCGTAGCCAGGCGGCAGATAGGTGGCTATGCCGGCGTCGCTGAGCTGGGCGTTGTTCATAACGGCATCCAGACAGGCCTGGCGGTAGATGAGGAAGTTATGGGCAGCGGCCAGGCCGCTGAGCGTGTGGCGGGATTCCAGGGAAGAGGGCAGAAACAGGGAGTTCAGCCCGAGCAGGGCCATGAGCAGGACGCAGACACTTGCGAGGGACATATGTTCTCCTGGGATAAGGCCAGGGACGCCCTCCAGCAGCCGGGCGCCGAGGCGCCCGGCCCGGTTGGAGCCTCTCCCTGTCAGCCGGGAGCTTCAGGGCTTAATGGGCCGTGAAGACAAGTTCATTGCTGCCGATGCCGTCACTGTCGGCAACGCAGAAGCTGGTAGGTACACTGTCGACGCTTGAGCCGTTGACACTGATGTCATCCCAGTTTTCATACTGGGCAGAAACGATCTTGCGGCAGGCGTTGCGGTTTACGTT
>CAZJPT010000031.1:0-11231 GCA_964547835.1 uncultured Desulfovibrio sp. | reverse complement strand
CCCTGATCTCGAAGTAGCTGAGGGAGCCGCTCACGGTCACGGTGCCGCCGAAATTGTGGATGGGCTGGGTGTCTTCGTCCTCGTCCAGCCAGTTTCTGGGAATGGCGCCCGCCTCTGCCAGTTCGCTGGTGATGTCCACGGTAGCGCTCGTGGTGGATCCGAAGCCGCGAGAAGAGGCGTAGACTTCCTGCACGTTGACGCGCAGCAGTGCCAGGGTTTCATTGAAGGCCGATACGCGTGCCGACTCAATGGCCCCGGAAATGGCAAAGGCTGCAAAACTGAAGACCAGCGAGCCCACCACCAGGGCTCCGAGAACCTCAACAAGGGTGAAGCCGCGTTCTGCAGCGCGATCGCGGCTGGCGATCCGTTTCGTGCGATACATGAATAATCCTCCTGCGCGGAACCCGGGCCTGGATCCCGCGCTTAGATGACGCCGCATATGGCCCGGAAAACCCGGAGCCTTGTGCGGCCGAAATTGCCCGGTCTGTCAAAAGCCTGCCAGATGCACACGCAGCTGGGCAGGCATTGTCCCTGCAGGCCGGAAAGTTTTTTTGCCTGCAGGCATGTCCACATGCTGCGCCCTACAGGTTGCCCACTGCGCCTACTGAGGCAGTAATCTGCTCCTGTATGCCGAAGATGCCGGTTACCAGCAGGCAGAGACTGGCCACGACGATCATCAGGGCCGCACTGTGCAGCCTGGCCGAGAGAACGCGCACGCGTTCCATGCCGTCTTCAGCCAGCTCCTCGGCTATGCCGGCAAGAAGATTGTTGAAGTCCGGAAGACTGGAATACGCCCGCAAATCATCAGCCATGGCCGGATCCGGCCAGCGGTCCGGTGCCTTGCACAGGGCTTCGCCCAGGGTCAGGCCCAGGCTGTCGCCCTCAAGCACAGGGGTCAGGCGCCAGCGCAGATAGGGGCTTGTCTCAGGGGCTGCCAGAAGGCGGCGCAGGATCTGGCCGAGTTTCATCTCCCGGCCCTGTAAAAGGGTGGCCGTTGCGTAGAGCCAGCCTGTGCCGGTCAGCAGACGATAGATGGACCAGGGCGGCAGGCAGTCGGCCATGGCCCTGCTTCGTCCGGTCCAGCGCGGCATGGACCAGCTGCACAGGCAGGCCAGGGCCAGCAGGGCAAAAGCCAGGGCAGCACCCTTCCAGGAAGCCGTGAAGGTGGCTGTGGCGTAAAGGGCTGCACCGGCTCCGGTCCAGGAATGAGGATTGGAGAGCTCAGCCAGACGCGGCATGAGGGTGATGGAGATCATGACCAGAAAGGCGGCTACGCAGAGCAGCAGCGCCAGCGGGTACGCGAGTTCACCGGTCAGCTGCGAACGTGCGCGGCGTTTCTTTTCCATGAACTCGGCAGCTCTGGTGAAGCCCCTGGCCAGGCCGGCCTCGCCAGTGGTCTGGCCTGCGTCAATGAGCATCACCTCCTCAGGCCCTGCCCAGGGCGAAATGGCCTGCCCTATGCTCAAGCCCCTGCCCAGAGATGCGCGCACATCGGCATAGACCGTGGCCAGGGGCGAGTGATCCTCGCGAGCCCTGTGCTCGAGCATGGCAAAGCAGTAGGAGAGGGGTAGTCTGGTGGATGTCATCTGCCGGCCCAGTTTCTTCCAGCAGCGCTCACGCGCCCGCTCTCCAAAGCTCAGTCTGGCAGCAAGACGGGCTGCTGCGTCACGCATGGTCATCCTCTTCACTTCCTGTCCCCGGATGCTGCAGCTTCATTCATCCTTGCGTCTGCCTGCCGTGTCACAGGCTCTGTCGTCCGGAGGGCCGGCTCGGAGCTTGTGGTTTTTCTGGTGCGCTGCCCTGTGGTCTTTGCCTTTGCGGCAGCGCTGGTTCTGGTCTTTTTTGCAGCCGGCTTCCCTGCTGCAGTCGTTGCTGAGGTTGTTGTCGATGTTGTCTGCATGCTTTTTTCTTCCGTGTTTGTCTTCTGGGTTGCGCCCCGGCGTTTTGCTGACACCGGAGCGCTCCGGCGGGTGCGTGGCTCAGTCTGTGTCTCCCCGGTGCGGCGTCGGACGATTTCATCTGCGGCCTCCTCTCCGTCCGGCGCGATTTCGTCCGGGGCGGCGTTTTGCGCCATCTTCCCGCTTTGCCGCCCTGCTTCAGTGGCAGGGACAGGCACAGTTTCTTCTTCATGTTGCAGTTCCCTGTGCCTGGCACTTTCTGCCAGGCACAGGCCTGAGAGAAACGTCTCTTCTGCGGCTGCAGTACCGGCTGCATACACAACTGGTGCTTCAGGCACCTCGAGATCTGCATCCAGGGTGGCACCAAGACGCTCTTCACAGAGCACAGGATCCACCTCGCCCCCTGCCACGCGTGCGCGGGCATGATCCAGATGGCTTTTGCCGTCCATTTCCAGGCGCCAGTATCTGACTGCCTCGCTATGCCTGCCTGCCCGCAGCAGGGCGCGCAGTCTGGCGTCGCGCAGGGGGATGACTTCTGCGGCTACCCGCTGTCCCACAAGACCTATGCCGCCGCAGTGCGGGCAGCCGTGGCCGCGCAGGCGTACAGCAGCCGTCTCGCCATGTGGGTAGCAGCGTTCAAGGCGGCGCAGCAGAGCCTTGGGAAGGCTGTCCTCATGGCCGGCCAGGGACAGGGAGCAGTCCGGGCAGAGCACGGGCAGCAGACGCTGGTAGGTGAGGCCTGCAAGCACATTGTCACTGCAGACACTGGCCAGGGGCAGGCCCATCTCATGAAAGCGCGTGATGATGGCAAGGGCTGAGCCCGCATGCGTGGTGGTCCAGACTGCATGACCGGTGAGAGCTGCGTTAATGGCTGCCTCTGCGGCTTCCCGGTAACGCACCTCGCCCAGCAGAATGACGTCTGGATCCGAGCGCATGAGACCGGCCAGAGCCTCCACCAGGGCGCGTCCGCGTGCCTCTTCCGAGGCGGCCTTGGTGAAGACATTGAGCTGGCGCACGCCCAGGATGGTGTATTCCGGCGGGTCCTCCAGACTGTAGTAGGATCTTGTGGGCGCCTCGCTGGCCAGGGCTTCCATGATGTTCTTGAGCACTGTTGTCTTGCCATGTCCTGTGGGCCCCGAGACCACGGTCATGCCCGTGGTTTCGCAAAAGGAGCGCAATGTGTCGCGCTGTTCTGCCGTAAAGCCCAGGGATGCCAGGCGCTCCTCAAGGGAGCCTGTGGCAGAGGTGGCGTCAAAGAGAAGACGCATGGCCAGCACCAGGCCCGGATGGGGAATAAGGGGCGACTGTATGGGCTCTGTGTGCAGGCGCACCGCGAACAGACCGTCAGGCAGGATGCTGCGGTCTGCGATGCGGCCGTCATAGCGCTCGTATTCGCTGAAACCTGACTCAGCCTGGGAAAGATGGCCCTGAAAGATGCCGCGGATGAGCTGCAGGCCCAGGGGGCCGTCCAGACATTCCTCCTCGGTCATGAGCCCCATGCGCCGGAAGCTCACCTGGGCATAGGGCCCCATGTAGGTGATATGAATATCTGAAGCCTTGCGCTGCATGGCCCGCACAAAAAGGGCGCGCACGTACTCGTCCACCCAGGACTGGGGCAGTGGGGCTGCCACAGCTTCAGGGCGGTGACGGTCCGGCGGGCGCAGGCCGAAGCGCTGCTCAAAACGCGCAGGAGAGTGCCAGACAACGCACGTCTCAAGCCCGCACCTGTCCAGGCAGGCCAGGTAGAGATCCAGTTCCGGGTTGCCGCGCAGCTCAGCAGAAAGATGCAGACAGTTGTTCTCAAGGCGCAGGCGATCCACTATGGACGCCGGCGCCATGGGAGCGGCGTCGGGCTTTGTGTGTGCCATCTCCCCTCCTAACGCCAGGGAAGGGCGTGACCGGCACAGATGACCTGGGCGCGCGTGAGGCGCTCCACAGTGCCTACGCCAGGTACGACATCACCCTGACGGACCACATGTCTTCCTGCCGGCGAGAGGATTTCTGCCTCCAGGCGACCTGCCGTTCCACGCACAGCCAGCACGCTCACCTGTGCGTAGTCTGCAGCACGCTCTGACTTTTCCAGCAGCGCCAGAACGCGATCCATGTCGGCACGCAGACTGCGCTCAGCCTCAGAAGGGAGACTGCCTGCCGGAACCGTCCCCTGTGCACGGCGCTCGAGCTCGCGCATGCGCGTCTGCACTTCCTTTAAGGAAAGCTCCGCTCTGGCCATTTCCGTACCGGCCTGCAGGCGCGTCACATCGCCAAGGGTGCCCGAGTAGACGGCTCCGGGCACAAAGGTGCTCACAGGTGCCACGACTTCAGGCGCACTTGCAGGTCCGGCAGTCTGCGCAAGGCTTTTCCTTGCGGATGCCTCTGCCCTGACAGCAGCCACAGTCTCTTTTGCGTCTGCTCCTGCTGCTTGAGCTTGTGCCTCTGCGCAAACTTCTGGCTGAGGACTGCGCCGTTCGGCCTCATGGGCGGGCGTCACGGCCCTGGTGCGTTCATTTGCGATACGGCCGCTGCTTTTTCGTCCCAGGCCCGGGTCTTCATGCCACAGAAAAAAGGCGGCCATGGCAGCAAGGCCAAGGGCAATGATACCCGCAATGATCAGGCGCAGCCTGGCCGGGCGTCTGGGCGTGCTCTTCTCCTCGTCCAGGCGCAGGTGCTGCTCGTCAATGCCGCATTCGTCAGTACCGCACGCATCAATGCCGCCACGCTCCATGTGTTCGCCAATTTCATCGTTTTGCATAGATTTCTCCAGTGATGCTCCACGTCTTTTTCTGCCAGCGCACATGCTTTATGATCAGTCCGTCTCGAAGAACCGGTTGCTCCAGCAGCAGGGCCAGGGACGGCCAGTCATCAAACATATAGCCCGGCACCTGCGTCCAGGACACAGTCCCTGTCACCCAGGGGCAGGTGACACGCTCCTCATTGACAGTCACCGTAGCCGGAGGCTTCCAGGAAAGCCGCATCTTCAGGCCAAAGCGGTTGGTGATCTCGGCCAGATGAGCGTCAAGCTCATAGCGCCGGGGAAGGGCGCGCCAGTCTCGTTTGGGCCCCTCGCGAAGCATGGGGGCGGCCCTGGATTCAGTGGCCATTGATAAATCCTTTTCATTGAGGACAGCTCCTTCCGGCGGGCGCAGCAGCGAGGCAGCAGCAGTAAGGCGCCATATGGCGTCAAGGCCCCCTGCCGAGGCTTCCAGACTCTCCAGCGTCCAGCCGTTGGCCACCAGGGGAAAGGCCAGCATGGCCGGCACGCTGCTGCGCACAAAGTCTGCGGCATTGACGCTTGAGAGCCAGGCTGAGGGAAAGTGGTTTTGCGCATTCTCCAGCACGGCTGAAATGCCGGCCATGCGCCTGGCTTCCAGGGCGTTTTTTCCCTGCATCTCTTCCAGAAGACGCTCGCGGTGCTGCTGCTGTGTCCACAGTTCGCAGGCCGCAAAGGCAACTCCCAGCAGCAGCAATACAAGACAGACAAGGGCTGCCAGACGTTTGCCGGAGACAAGGCGTACAGGCTCAAGGCGGCAGCCCCGCAGATCGCGTCCCGGCAGTGTGCCCAGCCTTTCAAGGTGCTCGCGTGTGGCCCCGGCATCCAGCACAGTGACCGGAGTCACCCCCAGACTGTCTTCAAGACGGGCTGCAAAGGCGCGGGCCTGCTCAAGGCTGGTAAAGACACGATCCGCTCTTGCCGAGAGCCGGCCGGCCCTGGCTGCCCAGACCCAGTACCAGGTCTCTGCAGACGTCTGTGGCGTGGAGCTTGCGCCGTCTCTGCCGTCTCTGCCCCTCTCCTTTGCATCAGGGGGCAGGGCTGATGCGCCTTGAGCCTCCTCAAAGGTCCAGATGACCACACCCTGGCGCTTGAGGCAGGAGGCAAGACAGGCCAGGGAGTAGACGCGTCCTTTGACGCCGTGCCCTTCCAGGCAGGCAAGCCCCAGGCGATCGCCCGAGAGGACAGCGTGATCAGCCCCGGGCCAGGCGGCAGCCATGGTGCGGCCAGGACTTTTGTGCCTGGCTGCTGCATCAGCCCGCGTCCAGACAAGGCCTGCAGCAAGCTGCAGACCACGGGGACCGCGGACAAGGCGCAGCGTGTCGTGTGCAGATGCGTCAGACATTGTCGGCTCCTTCCAGCTCAATGGTGATGAGGAGCAGGGTCTTGCCTGCACTGACGGCACGACCTAACGAGAGCAGGCCAAGGTTGCTGGCTGCCTGAGCCGTGTCCTGCTCAAAGCCTGCCAGCACCAGAGTCTGGCCGGTCTTGAGGCGGGTGCGCTGACTGAAAGCCCTGGTGGCCACCTGAGGCAGCTGCACATAGACCGTGTCACGTTCGATGGTGGCCATTTCCTCCAGGGTGGAAAGGGTCACGTTGTACTGCAGGAGCACGTGGCTGTCCGGCAGGATGTGGGGAATGATGGTCATGGCAAAGCCCGTGGTCACCTCGCCGGGGGTGATCTCCGATGTCTGGCTGTATTCCGTGGTGGACATGGTCATGCCGGCCAGATAGGCATGGCGGCGGATGGCCTGCACAGGGAAGGGCTGGTTGTTGAGGGCCAGACCTGAGGCAGAGGTGAGCTGGGTGGCGCGGCCCTGTTCCATCAGCCCCCTGAGTACGCCGCTGGAGTCGCTGAGCCTGCCCTTAAGGATGCTGACGCTGGCCATGTTTTCGCTGTCCAGAGCCGTTGCTCCGGCAACAACGCGTACGTCGGGACTGGTAAAGATGGCCTGCAGATCCAGACCGGCATCTCTCTCGTCGCTCACTTCCAGTGCCCAGACGCGCACGCGCAGAGCAATCTGACGCTCCAGACGGGCGTTGATTTCATTGATGCAGCGCTCGATCTGGCGCAGGCGATCGTAGCTGTCGCGCACAGTGATGGTGCCGGCTGCCTGATTGACGCTGACACTGCCGAGTCTGGAGAGCAGGGCGCGCACAGCGTTTTCCACATCCTTCCAGATATCCAGACTGGTGTGGCTGGTATTGACCTGAGCTGTCTGATTGCTGGTGTCGCCACTGCTCACCGTAGCATTGATGCTGGTGCCCGAGAGGTTGCCGGAGCGTTTTTCAGCAGTGCGGTTGGACACCTGGCTTTCCCAGGACACGGTGCCAGTGAGTGCTGCCAGCACAAAGGTGCGCACCTGCATGGTTGAGAAGGTGACGCGGCTGGTGGCTTCGTCATAGTCCCAGCCGCATCCGGACAGACCGGCTATGGTGTCAAGCAAGCCGCGCAGCGGTCCCTGATAATTGACATCCAGAACACGCCCTGAAGGCGATGAAAGCAGTATGTCCAGATCGTCGGCAGTCTTGTCCGTGCCGGCATCCGGCTCTGCCACCAGGGCCGAGACAGGTGCCAGTTTTGCCACTGAAGCTGCCAGCTCGCTCAAGCTGCCGCGCTGGCGCAGGGTGACACTGGTGCGCATGAGGGGCGTGTCCAGATTGTCGCTGCGCCTTGTCACCAGCCTGCCGCCCAGATAGGGATCAGACGTTTCCGTGAAGACACGCGAGGCAAGATGCCGCTCGAAATGATCGCGGGTGGCCGTGACCTCTTCGGGCGCAGGGGCATTGATTTCCCTGGAGGAGCAGGCGCCGGCAAAAAGGCACAGAACCAGGGCCGTACTGAGGACAATGAGGCGCAGCACAGCTCCGTGCCAGATGGACGCGACCTTCATGCAATGGGAAGCGTCAGGAGAGTCTTCACGATGAACCATCAGCGATCCTCCACGGTGAGCACGCGATTGGCGTGATAGAGACGGGCAGTGAAGGGCGCACCCGCAGCGCGCAGCCCTTCAAAGAGGGAGCGCACACAGGCGATGAAGGAGCCCGTAAACTGTGCGCCGGTGTCCAGCTCAAGGTCGGTGTCAGCCTTCCAGACAAGCCGCCAGCCCTCCCTGCCGGTCCAGTCCTCAAGCTGGGCTCTCAAGGAGCCTGGGCTAACGCTGAAGGATGTTTGCAGGGATTGCGGGGTGGATGGTGCCCTGTCGTTCCTTGAGCCCGGGTTTGCGGTGTTCAGCCCGTCCTTTGCGAAATCGCCTTGCGAAGCGGCGGGCAGATATGTTTTTGCCATGGTGCCGGATGCAGGCGCTGCTGGTGCAGGCTTTGGTCCGGCAGCGGCTTTTGCCGCAGAGGCAGTACCTTGAGCAGTGTTGCCGGAAGGGCCTTTCTGCGCTCTGGCCGGGGCCCTTGCATGCGTCTTTTCCCTGGCAGCAGGTGCTGGACCGGTCTGTGCGGCATTTTGCGCCGTGGCCGCAGTTTTTGCCTGCGCTTCATCCCTGGCTGCCTTTTCTGCCTGCCTTGCGGCTGCTGCGGGAGCGGGCAGGGCTTTGGCCGGCTGCACCACAATGAGGCGGTTTTCCCAGTCAAGGATGACGCGGCTTTGCCCTGCAATGGCCAGACGCTCCATGACAACAGGCCAGGATTCGTCAGCGTCCCAGGACATGGGGCTCTGACCCGGGATAACGCCAGAGCAGATCCAGCCCATGGGTGTCACCAGGGCCAGGGCGTGCGAGGCCGGCACCAGTGTGCCACTGGATCCGGCAGGAAAGGGGGCGGCTCTGCCCCGCTGATCCAGACCAGGAAGCGGCAGGGGGGCTTCGGCATCAGCGCCTGACACAGGCGCTGCGGGACGTGTGGAGAGATGCTCCTCGTAGGAGGCCCGGGCATCAAGAGGCGCCAGGCACAGGGCAAGGATTGCCAGCACAGGCAGAAAGCAAGTCTTGAAGTGCGATATGGTCATGACAGTCTTTTGTTCTCCATGTAGACAGAGTTGACAGGACGCACTCCGGGAAAGAGCAGGGTGCGGCAGTATCGCCAGGCTGCCGGAACACTGATGCCGTAGCGCTCGAGAATCAGGAAAAAGAGCATTACCACTGCGGACAGCACGAAGGTGAATGTGCACATATGCGCCATCCACACGCACAGACCGGACAGGGCGCGCGCGTCAAGAAAGCCCACGCGCACAGTTCTGGCTGAGTCACGCCAGACATTGCGTTCAAGGGACATGTCTTCTCCGCTGTGTACTTCAAGGACGCGGGGATAATCGGGCAGCATCATCGCCATGCCGTGTCGGAGCAACGCGCCAGGGGCCGCCAGCTCCTTCCTGCTCGCGGACTATGCCGGCCAGAGTCCTGGCCGAGACAAGTCCCTGGGCATAGCGGCGGCGTGCGTCACTGACCAGCGAGACTCCGTGATCAAGGACAATGCGGCGCACTCCGGGCACGATTTTTTCTTCGGGAAGCTCGTAGAGACGCTCGCGAACGTTTTCGTCAACGATGAGGTACTCGCGCAGGGCCAGGCGGCCGGCCGGAGCACCGTCAGGACTCAGACGCGGCACAAGGCGCTGATGGATGAGCAGGCGGGTATTGGCAAAGAGCACAGCAGCTGCACCGGCCCGCTCTTCACTGGCAAAGAGGTGTATAAGTCTTGTCAGAGTCTGGGGGACATCCTGGGCATGTACGGTGGTGTAGGCAGTAACCCCCTGCTCCACGGTGGACAGAAGCGAAGTGATGGTCTCGCGGTCGCGGCACTCGCCCACCATGACGATTTCGCCCTTGCGTCTTGTCAGAGTGCGCACGCCTGCGGCCCAGTCCTCCACATCCACGCCTATGGCAGACTGCGTGACAGGTGCGCATCTGTCCTGGGAGGGAATGCCCGAGAAGTCAAATTCCACAGGGTCTTCCAGGGTAAGGATCTGTCTGCCGCAGCCGCGGCTGAGCACGGCCTTGTGCAGGATGGCAGCCAGCAGGGTCGATTTGCCGGAGCCCATGACGCCAGAGACCACCACCAGACCGGCGTCCGGGTAGAGGGCCTGCTCGAGCGCAGGCTCAAGATCCATGTCAGCCAGATCCGGGAGTTTTCTGGGCAAAACGCGCATCACCACGTAGATGCCCTTGTTGGAGGATGTGGCATTGACGCGGAAACGCTGACGCAGGGCGCGCTCGCCGGGCACGCGCACGCCAAAGGCGTAATCCAGGCTGTGGCCGGCGCGGACATGGCCGGCCCTGTTGGACTGACCGGAGGTGACGTTAACAACGGCCTGTACCTCGGCGTCGCTCAAGGGGGTGTCTGTGACCGCATGCCAGCGGCCGTCGCGCTGCAGCCACACCCTGTCGCCAGGGCAGAGGACAATGTCCGAGGCTCCTGCCTCCACACACCACAACAAAAGGTCGCGCAGCTGCTCAGTGTCCAGCTCATGGCGCAAGGGCCTTGGGTAGCGCGGTTCCATGCGGCCCTCCAGCCGGGCGTCAGGGTGCCGGGCGCCGTTTTCCGGGACCGTCCCCATCCCTTGTGTCAGGATCTCTGAAGGAGGCAGGAACGGTGATGCGGAACCATGTCTGATTGATGTCCAGTGTGTCCGGCCCGACGCTCATGGCCATATGCCCCTTTGCCAGTCCGGGCAGACGCACAAGCCCCAGTCTGGCCAGTCCCGTGAAGCGCAGCATGCCGCGGTAATCGGTAACCAGGCGGGCCATGTTGAGGCGAAACATTTCTTCGGCCTGCATTGTGCCCTCGTCCCAGCCGGCCAGCACGGCTTCGCGCCAGATGGCGCGCTCTGTGTCGTCGCGGGGCAGAAGCTCGGGACGCACCTCGAAGGCTGCATACGAGGTCACAAGATAATCCCGCCAGGTAGGCGCGGCACTGACCACTCTGGCCTGTCTGGTGATGCGGCAGGCCATTTCCACGTGATGCGCGGCCCGTTCTCCCTCCAGCGTGGTCACAGGACCTGCCTGAACAATGACTGGCGGCAGGACACGGCCTGCAATGAGCAGGGGCTGAAAGTTGAACAGACGGTCCAGGACCTGTGCCCTGCTTTCCAGGGCCTTGTTGATGGTCCCTGCCCGGTAGCGGACCCCCTGCTGAAAGGCCAGGGTAAAGCCCGTTTCGCGCAGGACCCTGGGACGGAGATTTTCCCTTGTCCCTTTCTTTGCGGAGCCTTTGGCAGGACTGGCCTCGAGCAGGGTGCTGAGTTCGTCGAGACGTTTTTTTGCCGTGCCGCCAGAAGATGCCTTTTGCGGGGCAGAGAGGGTGACTAAGGCAGGTGCGTCAGGACTTGTCCCGAAGCCTGTGTACGGGGGAAGATCCGTGGCCATTTCAGCATAATCAGGGGCCACGTATTCCGCGTCCCGCAAGACAGACAAAGCAGCACCCTCGCCTTCGCCAGCCGCTGTATCAGCCCTTGCCCCTGGCACAAGGCACCATGACATGCAAAGTGCGCACAGCAGTGCCGGCAAAAGAGAACAGGGCATGCTGACCGGGCCATTGCGCCACCATGCTCTGCCGGCGCGGCAAGAAGGGGCTTTTGCCAGAGGCCTTGTCATGAGCGCCCTCCGCGCTTGTTACTGGCA
>CAZJPT010000030.1:0-13171 GCA_964547835.1 uncultured Desulfovibrio sp. | reverse complement strand
ACGACCATGAAACTGTCAATACTCCGCAGCTGTACTCAAAAGTTGGAAAGAGCTGTACAGATACCTAACGAAGCAGAAATATCCCGCCTGCGCGAGAGTGGCTTAGAGGACGTCTCAAAACGCACAAGACTGTACATAAAAGCAATGTGTTAAGATGGTGTATCCAGAGTTTTGAGATCTCCTCTTATATCCCCCTCACTAAAGCGAGGGACTTAACACCATTCCTGCCTGGATACCGTTCATCTGATGCCAGCTCGTCAGGCAGGCCAGCCATCACTGGCAACCACGCCGCCGTTGTCGAGCACGAGCAGCGCCTCTACGTCAGGCAGGCTGCGACACAGACGCAGGACGCTGCCTGGCGCCATAACCGAGAAGGCTGTGGCCAGGGCGTCTGCTGCAGCTCCGTCGCCGGCTAGCACACTGCAGGCCACTATGCCGGTTCTGGGCGAGAGCGTTCTGGCCGGAATGACCAAGTGACTGCCGCCTGCACCGCGCACAGGCTGTTCGTATACGCCGGAGCTGGCAAGAGCGCGGTTTCGCACGATAACCACAGCGCTTGTGCCGGCAGCATCAAAGGGTGAGCGCACGCCCACGCGCCAGGCACGGTTCTGGGCGGACGAACCGTGGGCAATGACATCGCCACCGGCATTGACGAGATGGTTCGGACAGCCGGCCTCAATCAGCGTGCGGCTCATTTCCTGGGCGATATAGCCTTTGGCTATGCCGTCCAGCGTCAGAGCCATACCGGCATCAAGCGAAACACCGCTGTCAAACCGCACACGGCCGTATCCCACGAGATCCATAAGTCCGGCAATATCGGCGCGGCCGAGGGGCGCGCCAGCTTCTTCGGCTTCACGCATGGCCAGCAGCACAGGCAGGACACTGGGATCGAAATTACCCTCTGTGAGGCGGTGCATGGCGGCGCTCTGACGCAGCATGGTTATGAGCACAGGTGGAACATCGCTGAGGCTGCCTTGTGCGTTGAGCACGCACAGAGGCGAGGTGCTGTCAAAACGGGTCAGCAGCGCTTCAAGCTGTCGACCTCTGGCAAACGCCCTGGCCACAGCCTCGCAGGCCAGGGCAGTGGAGGCACCGGTTACGTCAATGCGGACAATGGTGCCCATGAAGAGTTCGCTCTGCTGATAGGGTGCGGCAGCCAGAACACTGACAGGCAGTGTCGTGGCAGCACCGCAGCAGGCCAGGCCGTAGAGAAAGGCACGACGGCCGGAGAGAGCTTTGCTTGTATATCCTGTCATGTCTCTCCCTCCTAGGCGGCAGCGGACGCATTGCCCTGTGCAAGCGCGCCGTTACTATTCTGCAGATCGATGGGACGCAGAATCTTGCGCCGGCATTCGCTGACGCAGACCATGCCGCATTCCTCACCATAGGACAGACAAAGGTTGTGGTCGATCTTGATATAGTTCTGTTCGAGGCGTATGGCCTTGGCCGGGCAGGCGCGGATGCACCTGCCGCACTTTATGCAGCCGATCTTGCAGACATCCATGGTCGCCTTGCCCTTGACACGCGAGTTGCAGGGCACGCAAACACGGGCGCGCTTGGGGATGAGCTCCACAATGTTGCGGGGGCAGGTAGCCACGCAGTTGCCGCAGCCGGTACAGCGATCCACATCTACGCAGGCAAGATTGCCGACAATGGACATGGCCCCAAAGGGGCAGGCCTGCACACAGTCACCAAAGCCCAGGCAGGAGTACACACAGGCGCTTGTGCCGCCACGCAGGGTAGACGCCGAAGCGCAGGAAGGAATGCCGTGGTACTCGAAGACAGTGGCCACTTGGCCGTGATAGACGTCACAGCGACGCATGGCTACCAGCGGCTCGGCCTCGGCCACGACCTTGCCGGTCAGTTTGCTTAAGGCCACTGTGGCTTCCTTGGAGGCAGCGCAGCATTTGTTGGCGGGAACAGACGGGTCCGCCACGACTGCCTTGGCGTAGCCCTCGCAGCCGGCAAAGCCGCAGCCGCCACAGTTTGCGCCAGGCAGTATTTCAAGGGCCATCTCCACTACGGGATTTTCCTTGACGTAGAAAACCCTGGAGGCCACGGCCAGCAGAGCGGAGGCAACCAGACCGAGTCCGAACATGATTAATATGGAAAATAACACCATGATCCTGTTTCCTCCCCCTTACTGCGCCATACCCTTAAAGGCCATAAAGGCCAGAGACATGATGCCGGCCATGACCAGGGCAATGGGTGTTCCCACCATACAGGCCGGCAATCTGCAGGTATCCAGACGTTCACGTATGCCGGCCATAAGCATGAGCGCCAGGAAAAAGCCCATGCTGTAGCCGAACGCGTACAACAGCGATTCAATAAGATCGTAGCCCTCGCGCTGCACCAGAATGGCCACGCCCATGACGGCGCAGTTAGTCGTGATCAGCGGAAGATAGATGCCCAGGGCAGAATAAAGCGGGGGCACCATCTTCTTCAGGAACATTTCCACAAACTGCACCAGAGCGGCAATGACGACAATAAACACAATAGTCTGCAGGTAGCCCAGACCAGCGGGGTCCAGCACCAGACGCTGCATGAGCCAGGTGAAGAGAGTGGCCACCACAGTGACGAAGACCACGGCGGCGCCCATGCCGGCAGCAACACCCTTTTCCCTGGAGCAGCCCAGATAGGGGCAATTACCGAGGAACTGGGCCAGCAGGATATTGTTGACAAATATTGTTGCTATAAAAATGGTCAGCAGATCCACGGCCTAATCCTCCTTTTTAGGGGCATGGCAGGCGGCGCAGCTACCGCACCCCTGGCAGCCGATACTCACGTATACGCTACCCTTACGGCGGCTCTGCCAGTGATTGAGCCAGTTCATGCCGGCGAGGATGACGCCCAGGCAGATGAAGGCGCCCGGGGCCTGAACCATAATCTTGAATGGTTCAAAGCCAGGACCAAATACGCTCATGCCGAACCAAGTGCCGTTACCAAGAATCTCACGCAGCGAGCCCAGGAAGGTGAGGGCAATGGTGAAGCCCAGGCCTATGCCCAGTGCGTCGGCTATGGAGTCGGGCACATTGCGTTTGGCCGCAAAGGCTTCAGCACGGCCGAGGATAATGCAGTTCACGACGATAAGAGCCACGAAGATGCCCAGCTGTTCGTAAAGCTTATAGGTGTAGGCCTGCATGAGGAGTTCCAGGGCCACGACCAGCGAGGCGGCGATGACGATAAAGCAGGCGATGCGCACCGCCTTGGGAATGTATTTGCGCAGGGCCGAAACAAGGAAATTAGACAGGACGAGCACAAAGATAACTGCTAAGCCCATGCCCAGACCATTTTCCGCCGAATTGGTCACAGCCAGCGTTGGGCACAGACCAAGCAGCAGGCGGAAAGGAGGCATTTCCTGCCACAGACCCTTGGTAAATTCTTTTATGACTGCCATAGCGTGCTCCTAATGATCCCACTTCCTGAGGATCTCAGGCTTGAGCTCCTTGTATACCTGACTGGCGTTGTTGACGGCCGCGACCACGCCGGCTGAGGAAATGGTCGCGCCGGCCACGGCGTCAATCTTGCCACCCTGGCTGGAGAGCTCCACGGGAGGCTCCAGCTCACGGAACTGCCTGCGGAAAGACAGCTCACGGATCCGCATACCCAGTCCCGGTGTTTCCTTGAGCGTAGTCATTCCCACGCCCGCCAGTGTGTCGTTGGTGAGATTGAATCCCACAATGACACCCACAGGTCCGCCATAGCCCTTGCCGAAGCGTTCAATGGCCACGCCAGTCAGTCTGTCACCCACCTTGCAGGGAAAGACATTCACCGTCTCTCCACTGGCCAGGGTAAACTTTGCTCTGTCCTGAACAGGATCGTTTTCCGCATTGGTGAATACCAGGCCGATGGCAGGTCCCTGCACGTTAACCAAGAGCTGCTGCTCGATGGCCGGCGCCGTCACACTTTTCAGATAGGAAAGTACAAAGCCGGAGATCGAACACAACAGAGTCAGCACCACAACTGTTCTAACCATGCTTCCCATGTCACTTCACCCCGAACGGCTTCGGCCGCAGCAAATCAAAATACGGTGTCAGGAGGCTGACCACCAGGATGGCGAACGGTGCACCGTCCAGGTAACTGCCGAAAGTCCTGATAAGGAATATCACCACGCCGCACATCAGGCTGTAGACAAGCATGGCCGTGCCGTTGGTAGGTGCGATATGCGACTCCGTGGCTACGAAGAAGGCGCACAGGATGATGGAGCCGCTGCACAGCTGATATACCATGGAGCCACTGGCATCATTGGTCATCTGCATGAAGGCAAAGGGCACTGCCGCGCCTACCAGGACACCCAGGGTGATCTGCCAGCGGATAACACCGCGCACCAGAAGATAGATGCCACCGAGCACAAGGCCGCCTATCTGACCGGCACCCAGGGCGGAAATCTGCCGGCCAATAATAAGGTCCACGATGGAAATCTCGGAGGCCTTTTCTACGCCAAGGTATTTAAGGATGGCCAGCGGGTCCGCGTATTCGCTGCTCAGCTGCACAAGATTGGCGTCCATGTAGAAGGGATAGGCGACAAAGAGGATAGCCCATCCCACGAGAGGGGCGGACACCGGGTTGTCCCCTAAACCGCCAAAGAGCATCTTGCCGAAAATGATACTGCAGGCCGCGCCCAGAACGACAAGCCACCATGGCGACGCAGCCGGGAGCAGGAAGGCAAAGATCAGGCCAGTGACTACGGCAGTGAAATCAGAGACAGTCATACGTCGTCCCATCAGGCGGCAGCACAACCCCTCCACGACAACGCAGACAAATACGGACAACGCCATAACACGCAGGGCGGGAATACCCCAGTTGAGGATCGCCATCATCGCGGCAGGCAGAAGGGCAATAATCTGATCCAGGCTTCGCCTGGCGACAGTCCTGCCACAATGCCAGTACGGCGGAGTGCTCATGGCGAGCATCAGGGAGGAATCGTTGACACTCATTGTTTTTCCTCCTTCTCATCCCCTGACTTTTTCTGCTCAGGCGAAGTTCCGTAATACAGGTCTTCAGACTTGGGCACGTTGATATGAAGCAAATACTTGGACAGACGGATATACTGCAGTACCGGACGACGGGCAATGCACACATAGCCGCACAAGCCGCACTCAAGACAACAGGAAATGTGCTGCTCGAGGCTGCGCTGGTGCAAGCCGAACTCTGCGTAGCGACTCAGCAGGTCAGGACGAAGCCGGGCCGGACAGATGCTGACGCAGGAGCCGCAGGACACGCAGGGGCTGTGGCCCTCCATGGGCGGGATGGTTCCCTTTTCCACCAGGAACAGGCCAATGGCTCCCTTGGTGATGCTGCGATCAAGACGGTCAATACTCTCGCCGCGCAATGGACCGCCGCGTACAATAGTGTCTCCGGAATGGAGTTGTACACCGGCGAAGTCAAAGAGTTCACCTACAGTGCTTCCGTCGTAGACAATGTAATTCCCGTTATGATGCAGGCTGCCGATGGTGATGACGGTTTCTATAAGAGGACGCCTGGTGATGGCCACGCGCCCCAGGGACCACACGTTGTGCACCCCCACAATGCCCACGTTGTTCGGACGTTCCTGGCCGGTCACTGCCTTGATCACAAGGTCATTGATGCTGGCTGGATAGTGCGAGGGGACAGTGGCAACCTCAAGATCGCTGAACTTGAGCTGCTTGAAGTCCTCGGGCACGGCCAGCACGATGCGCCTGGCCGTCGAGAGACGGCGCAGCATATCCAAGCCGGTCATGAAGTGCCTGACATGGGTGAGGAGCATGGGCTCGGCCCAGCACACGCCGGGATCGGGATTGAGGCAGTTGATGATCAGTGTGTCACATTTCTGCCCCAGGGATTTTGTGTTGAGGCCCATTTTCTTCAGTATGGGAACGAGCTCAGCCCCGCGCTCCGGCACCTGTGTAATGTCGGTCTCGGGCTCTGCCTCATAGGCTGCGATCATCACCTCATCGGGCTCAATGCTCTTGATAAATATGCTGCGTTCGTCGATGTCGGTGATTTCACCGTACATGGGAGAAAAGAGATCTCCCTTGCCGATGAAGGGATGCGTAGCCAGATGCATGTAGGGATGCACCCTGGTCTTTTTGCGTATACCGGAATCCAGGGTAAATCCCTCGCGTGTAAGACGAGCGAATGAGGGCCTTGGACCGGTACTGAAGCGCTGTGTCACCCCTCGCACAAGGTGGAAGCGCGGATCGGTCAACATAGTGAACAATTCTTTCATATGTACCTGCCTGCCGCGCCGGAAATTTCCTTCCAGCGGCGTCCTTGCGGTTACTTCATGTGACACTTGCTGCAGTCCTGGTTGGTATACGGACCCTTGTTCAACTTCTGATGGCAGCTCATGCAGGTGGCATGGTGTGCAGTCATCTGATTGGGAATCAGCTTGTCAAAGTCTGCATGATGACATTTGACGCAGGTATTGTCCGTCATGTTGACATGCAGTCTGTCAATTTTTTCGCGCCCTTGGCGTGGCTCGTCAAAATGACACTTGACGCAGCTGCGTGCCTTGAGATCGAACCAGTCCTGATGGCAGCTTGCGCAGCGATCGTGTACGGCGTCAGCCAGCGGTGGGGGCACGCCCTCATCGAAGTTGTTGCCGGCAGGTGCCACTCCTTCTTCGTGACACTCCGCGCAGTTGGTAGGCGTTTCTTCTATTGCAGTGTCACTGTGATGGCAGGTGTCGCACTCCAGATCGAATATCTGCGAATGCAGATCATGACCCCAGTCCTGCTTGCCAGGCAGATAGTGATGACAGACCAGACAGGTCTTCTCGCCAAATTTCACGTCGTAATACTCCACGTGATTGGCAATAAACTCCTTGTCGATCGTAACATCATGACATTCCGCACAGGAGATGGGTTTATTATTCTTGATTTCCTCATCGCCTTGCAGCACCGACTGGTCATGGTGACAGCTGATACAGGACGGAATCATTTCCTCGTGCTGCTTGTGCTCGAATACTACAGGTCCGCCTGTGTTAATCATGGTCACCCGCTTGGGTACCTCTTCGACAGTATCCGGTATAAGGTAGCCTACCACAGCAACAAGGGCGAGGACTCCAGTCAGGATCAGAATGGGGATAAAACGTTTATCAATCACCGTGTGTAACCCCTGTATAGATAAATATTGGCGAAGGGCGTCTACGGCGGGAAACAACTCCACCCCCGAGAAACCGACACCCGGCGCATATAAACATACGCAATTGAATTTGGCAATAATGATTTTGACAATTTTGTGAAATATCTAACGAATAGAACCTTGCTCACCAGCTCTTCCATCATGATAGACTTCACAAACAAGACATCATGAACAACCTCTAGCCGGCGTCACTAAAGTCTACTTTACAAGTATTTGAAATTCAGTTCATTGTGTCAGCAGTCAGATTGCATTTTCCTAGCCAACCCTGCAAAACCCTGCTGGCACATGCAGTCTGCTTTATGACAGCATATCCCTGCTCCGTACAAAATCTGCCGTGAAATTCAACAAGTTCAGAAAAAAACGGACAGCCAGTAACGCTCAGTTCGACAGAAGACATTTTTTGTACCTGCACAGCTCCGGCAGCTGTGCCTGATTTCCGTGGCATGGTCTGGGCAGCTTCTGCCTGCGATTGAGGAGTGAATCACCAATGAATGAGGAAATATGACTTTTTTGCCATGACACGGCAGGCAGCAGACAAAGTGAATGTTTTCTGTTAATAAATCCTAATAACACTTGCCAAATTCAGCCTGCTAACAGTATAGTTTGCGTTCCAGTCCGGAAATAGATTAAATTCGCTGTTTCTTCCGCATGCGGAAACACGCGACACGATCACGACACTCTGGACAAGTGCGCCAGAAAGGTACAGTCATGCCGCAAAAAAAATCCAACACCTGTATGTACGCCGTCATAGCCCTGCTCCTTCTGGGCGGTGTCGGCTTTCTCGTCTTTCAAGGGCTGAGTGAAAACAGTACGTACTTCCTGGATGTGGCCGAAGCCAAGGCTCAGGATACGTCCAGGATGACCAGCGTCCGCCTCTTCGGCACTGTGTGCAGCGAGAACATCAAGCGTCCGGCAAAAGGGATGGGGGTCAGCTTTATCCTTGAAGATCAGTTCGACAAGAGCCAGACGCTGCCCGTCATATACACGGGCGTTGTGCCAGACACCTTCAAGGATGGCGCCGAGGTTATTGTCGAAGGCGGCTTTACGCCGGCCGGAGAGTTCCAGGCCAAAGTCCTCATGACCAAATGTCCGTCCAAGTATCAGAAGGAGAACCGCAGCTGACGGCGCTGGCGTCTCAAAGGTATTCTGCGGGCCAGAGATGCTTTCCTGGCCCGCCTTTCAGGTAAACGCATGTATCACTTTGCCTACTTACTTCTCCTCATGGCCCTGATGACCTGCGTCAGCGCCTCCGGTTATGCTCTCGTTCTTGTCTGGAATGACAGGAAGGATTGGTCAGTTCTGGTTGAGAAAGCTCATATTGTCGTCACCACGGCCATGGTACTTGCGTCAGCTATCCTGCTCTACGCACTGGCCATCCGCGACTACAGCGTCAACTACGTGGCCAGCTACACAGATAACGCACTGGACCTCTTCTACTGCCTCGCAGCCTTCTGGGCCGGGCAGCCTGGCTCCCTGCTGTTCTGGGCCCTGTCTGTGACCATCATGGGCAGCTTCTTTGCCATGACCCGCTCCTACCGAAATGTCGACGATGAAACAAAACTCTGGTTCTGGGTCTTCTTCTTCGGCATCATGGCGTTTTTCTGCACGCTTCTGACGTTGTGGAGCAATCCGTTCATGATGACTGAACCAGCCCCGCGTGACGGCAATGGTCTGAATCCCCTGCTGCAGAACCCGGGCATGATCTTTCATCCTCCACTGCTCTTTCTGGGCTATGGCGGCTTCACTGTGCCGTCCTGTATGGCGCTGGCCCAGGCAGTCTGTGGCAGAAACGGGCACGACACCTGGTATGAGACGACGCGAGTCTTCCTGATCACAGCCTGGTGCTTCCTCACGGCCGGCATCCTGCTCGGCGCCTGGTGGGCCTATATGGAACTGGGATGGGGCGGCTACTGGGCCTGGGATCCGGTGGAAAACGCCTCGCTCATCCCCTGGCTTGTCGGCACGGCGACGCTCCACACTCTGCTTGTCGAACGCAGCAGAGGCAAACTGACACGCATCAATGTGCTGCTCATCAGCCTGACCACCATTTCCGGTTTTTTCGCTACCTATCTGGTGCGCAGCGGCGTCGTGAATTCAGTGCACGGTTTCGGTCAGAGCCCGGTAAGCGTGCCCCTGCTCATCTTCATGGGCTTTCTGTGCGGCATCACCCTGCTGATAGTGCTGCGCTCAAGTCCGGGGCAGGGCTCCCTGGAATCACCATTTTCGCGTGAGGGAGCTATCTGTCTCACAGCCCTCATCCTGCTGATACTCAGCTTTATCATTGTGAACGCCACGCTCTGGCCTGTTATAAGCTCTCTGTGGTCAAAAGCCCCCATGGGTCTGGACGCAAGGTTTTACAATTCTGTCTGCCTGCCTGTCTTCACGCTCCTTCTGCTTGTACTGGCCATCTGTCCTGCCTTGTACTGGAAGGGGGGATTCACACGTCTGCCCTGGCTTATGACATGCATCGCGGCTGGCATCCTGGTGGCCGGTCTTGCCTGGTATTCCGGCTACCGCCAGTCGATGCCGCTCCTGGCACAGTTTGCGGCCGGCGCCATCTGCTTCGGCTGTCTCTATGCCATGATTCCCGGTCTGCGCGGCCAGCCTGTCCTCAAACCTGGCAGTGTGGGAGCGCATCTTGGTCTTGCCCTGTGCGCCCTGGGTATTGCCTTCTCCGGACCCTACAACGAAAAACACAACCTTGTACTGACCAGCGGCGAAGGCCAGCAGGTGAGTGAGTACACAGTGACGCTCACGTCTGTTGAGACAGCACGCTCTCTGGATTACGAATATCTGCGGGCCGTTCTTGAGGTGCGTGACGCCAGTGGCGAGCTCAAGGCTGTCCTGAAACCGGAGAAAAGAGCCTATGACAAGTTCAGGGGCATGCTCTTCTCTGAAGTGGATGTAGATGTATCCTTTGGCAGGGAAGTGTACGCTTCTGTGTCAGGCCTTGACAACAGCGGCAACATGGTTGTGCAGATTAACATCGAACCCATGGTCAGCTGGATCTGGCTGGGAGGTGTCGTGATATCGCTTCTTCCGCTTCTCAATCTCGGCCGCAGACGGCACAGAAGGAAAGAGGCAGGCGACGCCCGGGCAGTTTAGCGCCTGTCTGCAGCGGAGCGTTTCATGATTGTGCTTTCCCATGTCAGCAAAAGCTACGGCTCCTTGCTTCTTTTTGAGGACGTCAACGCGGCCTTCGACGCGGGTCATGTGCATCTTGTCACCGGCCGTAACGGCAGCGGCAAGTCGACGCTGCTGCGCATGATTGCCGGTCTTTGCGGCTGCACGTCAGGAAGCATCACATTCTCCCGCGAGGACATACGCACTGGCTATCTCGGTCACAGCACCTTTCTCTACCCTGGCCTCAGCGCACTGGACAACCTTGCTTTCTGGCAGAAAACAGCCGGACTTCCGGCCCCACGCAAACACTTGCTGGACGCGCTTGATCACGTAGGGCTTCTGCCCTTTGCGCATACAAGGACTGCCGTCTTCTCACGCGGCATGGCGCAGCGTCTGAGTCTGGCCAGGGTGCTTTTGACTGTGCCTGACATTTTTCTGCTGGACGAGCCAGAGACCGGCCTGGACTCACTCTCCCGCACTCTGTTGCAGTACGAGGTGATACGCGCTGCGAAACGGGGCGCCTGCGTTCTCTGGGTAACGCATCAGTGTTCCATGGATACAGGCTCCGCAATTGTCTACACTGTGCGCAACCGCGGCCTTTACGTTGCGGCTGATCCGGGCGGGAGGGTACTATGCTGAGGCTCGCCCTTGCTGTGTGCCTGAAAGATCTGGCGCTGGCTGTACGAGGCGCAGGACTTGTGCAGTCCATGCTGCTTGGCCTGCTGCTGGTCTTTCTTTTCTCCCTGTCGCAGAAAACTGGAGAGCTTGTGTCCGGACAGACGGCAGCTGCTGTTTTCTGGCTGTCATCAGCATTCTGTCAGACACTGGTCTTTAACATGCTCTTTTCTTTTGAGGAGACAAACGGTGCGCGTACCGGGCTTTTACTTTCGCCACTGCCCGTAACCGGCATCTTTCTCGGCAAGGCCATGGCCGGCCTTGTCCTCATGTTTTTCGCGCAGCTGCTTTTTCTGCCTGCTGTTGTGGTCTTCCTGGGGCAAAATCCCGGCACACAAGCGCTGACAGCACTGGCCATGCTTGTTCTTGGCGACATCGGGCTCGCCTGCCTGGGCTCTCTGCTGGGAGCTCTTTCCCAGGGACAGAGCGCACGGGAGTCCCTGCTCAGTCTGCTGGTCTTTCCTCTGCTCGCGCCACTTCTCCTGGCTGCCATCCGCGTTTTTGCCGTTTTCTTTGGCGACACAGGGGACATTGCCTCCTGGCTGCAGTTCGCCGGCGCGTTTGACGCCATCTTTCTGGCGCTGGCCCTGCTGCTTTTCCGCTTTATCTACGCTGGAGACGACTGATGACTCTTTCCCTGCTACTGCTCCTCGCGGGCGGCATCGGACTCGCCTGCAGCTGGTGGCTTGTTTTCGTCTATGCGCCAGTGGAAGCCGTCATGGGCCCTGTGCAGAAGATTTTCTATCTGCATCTGCCTCTTTCCTGGTGGGCGCTTGTCAGCTTTTTCGTAGTCTTTGTCCTGTCTCTGCTCTATTTGTTCAGGCGTGAACAACGCTGGGACAGACTGGCTGTGGCAGCGGCTGAAGTAGGCGTGCTCCTCACCACACTGTGTCTTGTTACAGGGATTATCTGGGGCCGGCGCTCCTGGGGTGTCTGGTGGACCTGGGATCCCCGTCTGTCTACGGCGCTCATCATGTGGTTCGTCTACATGGCCTACCTCCTTCTGGGCGGCCTTGCCATGTCTGCACGGCGCCGTGCTACTGTGCGCGCAGTAATCGGCATCGTTGCCTTTGCTGACGTTCCCCTGGTCTTTCTCTCGGCACGAATGTGGAACTCCATTCATCCGGCAGTATTTGCCAGCAAAGGTGGCGGCATGGAGCCCGAAATGCTGCACACCGTCATCTTCTCGGTCATTGCCACTGGCCTTTTCTGGATGGGTCTCATGCGTCTGCGAGCGGGCATGCTGCGTCTGCAGGACAGCGTGGACGAACTGGAAGGCATCGTAAGCAGACACGACCTGCAGGACTGAGTCATCCGCTCATTGCCTTTTTCCTGTCTCCGAGACACCAAGGAGAACATTATGTCTGATCCCTGGGTTTTGTACGCGGGCATCGCCGTCTGGCTGGGGCTGGGTGCATACGCCGTTTTTATCGCTCTTGGTCAGCACAGCCTGAAACGCCGGGTCGAACAGCTGGAACTTATTATCCGGCGTGAGGTCGGCAAGAACCGGTAGATGCCTTATTCAAAAAAGCCAGGACGCGCTACCCGCCACACCCTGCAGCGCCGCAGAAAAAAATTATGAACAGCACTGAAAAAAAAATCCTCATTCTCATTGCCGCCCTGGGTCTGCTGATCATGCTGGGCACTACGGTGTACCAGCGTTTGAGCAACCCCTCCCTGGTCAGTCACCGCCATACCACAGCGCAGAAATCTCCTGCCGGAAGCGCTTCCGCTCCGGCTGAGGAAAGTGAGACAGGCCGCCTCATGCGCCTGGCCGGGGAACGACCCGATGATGCCGGCGTCCAAATTAAGCTGGGCACAACTCTTATCGCCCAGGAACGCTATGACGAGGCCTCTGTCTTTCTCGAGCGCGCCAGTGGACTGGATATAAATAACGCCGACGTTGCTTACTATCTCGGCTATATTGCCCATAAGAAGCAGGACAACGAAAAGGCGGTCTCCCTTATGGAGGAATCCATCAGACTTGACGACAGGGCTGAAGTGCGTCTCAACCTCGCCATAATCTTTGCCTATTACCTCAAGGACAAGGCCCGCGCCGCAGCTCAGCTACAGGCAGCAATGGCCGCTCCTGACTGTACAGAACGCGTGCGTGCTGCCGCCCAGGCTGAGCTCGACAACCTCGCCTCTTCACAGTAAGTCAGGCACAAACAGCAATAACTGACCATACAGACCTTGAGAGGACGTCTCAAAACGCACAAGACTGTACATAAAAGCACTGTGTTAAGAT
>CAZJPT010000029.1:0-13261 GCA_964547835.1 uncultured Desulfovibrio sp. | reverse complement strand
GTTTTCTACTAGTTCAAAATTTTGAACCTTCAAAAAACTTGGAAATAGGTGTGACCTTGCTGACCACATATGAAAAATGACCAAGGACCAACGGTGGAATCTTTTCTGCAATAAAAAGAGACCTTGGCGTCGTTTGGCGACAACCAGGGTCTCATGCAGACAATCAAAATGGCGGAGAGAGAGGGATTTGAACCCCCGGAAGGTTACCCTTCAACGGTTTTCAAGACCGCCGCAATAAGCCGCTCTGCCATCTCTCCGTTGTTATAACTAATTCTGGATGGCTTCCTTCAGCTGCTTGCCGGCGATAAACTTGGCAACCTTGCAGGCTGGAATGACCATTGGCGCCTTGGTGCGAGGATTGCGGCATTTGCGGGCGGCACGGTCGACAACTTTAAAGGTGCCAAAGCCGGTAAGCGTGATGTTGTCACCGGCGACAAGAGCCTCGCGCAACGCCTCCAGCGTGGCGGAAAGGGCTTTGTCGGCATCCTTCTTATGCTCGAAGCCCGCTTTTTCAGCAATTCTGGCAATCAGTTCCGCTTTCGTCATTGTACTATCTGCGCGGGTTTCCCCCTGGAAGACAAGGGGCGGAAACGCAGCCTCCCAATTATTCCTAGTTGACCTGGACAATGATACCCGTCTGCTCAGGGACAGGGCATCTGTGCCTATACTTTTGTGGAACTCGACAGACAGGCAGGCCTGCCGTCCGGTATGCGTGGGGACGTTGCCATAGCAGTTCCGCTCAGACGCGCTGGGTATTCCATTACGTCCGGGAGAGTTGCCCCAAATGGCCTGCACGGCCTCTTTGGATGCTCACATATAAAAAAGCGACTCCCTGTGTCAACAGAAAAACAACACAAGCCTGTTGTCTCTACCGTTTTTTCGCTATTTCGAGCTCAATCACACGCATTTCTCCCTTTGTCTCAGCGACTTTTTTGCGGAATGTCTGCCGCCTGTCCTCGCCGTCAAAGAGACCTGCCATGAATTCCACCACGTGCAGCACGTGATTCTTTTTCTTCATGCGCAGCATGCATCTTCCGATGCCTATCTTGCACGACGGGCAGGACACCAGCAGAACATTCCTGTAGTCGTTCCCCATCTGACGTTCCAGATCCGCGCATTTTACACTGCGCAGCTCATTGTAAATCTGGGGAGAAGTCATGGCACCCGTACCGGACTCGCCGCAGCAGCCGGCACTGAGAACCAGCTTGGCACCACTGAAGCGCTCCACCTGATTCATGAGCTGCTGATGTCCCTTGATGCGGTGCACACCGGCCCAGGGACAATGACATGAGCCATGATAGACAAGCCTGGTGCCTGCGGGGAGCGGGGTGTTCTGATCCTTGACTTTTTCATTGAGGATGGGGAAGGTCAGCTGACCTGCATCCTGAATGCGGAGATCCGGGAACTGCTCCTCAAGCTCGTAGCGCTCGAGGCTGTCCAGACATGTGGGGCAGCTTGTGACTATGCCGGCTACGGTCATGCCCTGTTGCTGCGCCTGACGCAGCATGGCGGCAATATACTGCCTGTTTTTCGCCTGGTTATCATCGTACAGTACGTCCATGCCAGCAGCCAGCGCCGGATAACCGCAGCACATGTGTCTGGGCGGCACCATGACGGCGTAGCCCGCATGGAGGAGCAGCATGACGGTCGACAGGCCGATGCGATCATAGAAGAGGGCGCCGCCACAACCAGGGAAGTAGAATACCAGCGGCAGTGCCCCAGGATCGTCTCTGGTGGTGAATATGTTGCCCTTGTGGATCTTGAGAGACTCGTACAGGTTCGTGTACCCCATTTTCGGCCCCGGACCTGAGAAGAGCGGGCTCTCCACACGCTTTCTCCAGACTTCGGGCACAACAAGCAGGAACCTGTTCTGTATTTTCTGGCCCAGAGAAGCCATCTTGGCCATTTTGGGCATACGGGTGGAAACATCCCTGGCCAGCCAGTGTATGGCGCGATCCTTAAGGGGATGACCGCCGGCGCCCTCGTGATCGAGCATGGCATGCAGTGTCAGAGCTACCTCGCCGGAGGGAATCTTCATGGGGCACTGCGCCATGCAGCGACCGCAGGAAGTGCAGTGCTCAATCTGCGTGCGCAGATTTCTGAACAGGGCGTCGTCCACACGGCCCTTGTTGATCTGCGAATAATAGACAGCCTCGACAAGCATGCCGTAGACCATGTTCTTATTGCGCGGATGGAACTGCATGGACGATTCGGGACAGGTCATGGGACAGACCGTCTTGCACTTGCCGCAGCGCGTGCAGGTCTGCACGCTGCGCAGAATGCCAATGAGGCTTTCCTTGTCAGGCAGACCGCTTTCATTGATGTCGCGGATGAGGCCGTTGAATGAAAACGTAAACGGCTTAACCGGAAGCTCGCGGTTAACAAGCTTAGCGGGATTCATGACATCGCGCGGATCGGTGCGCTCCTTGAAGACGCGCAGCTCATCCATCTTCTTCTGACTGAGAAACTGGATCTTGGTAATTCCGATACCGTGCTCGCCGGACACTTCGCCGCCCATCTCCTGGCATTTTCTCATGACGCGGAAGGCGACTTCCTCGGCATTCTCCAGCATGTCGTGATCGTTGGAGTTGACCGGGATGTTGACATGGCAGTTGCCGTCACCCGCATGCATGTGGCTGGCCACCACCAAGCGCGACGCTTCCATGTGCTCCATGATCTCATGGATCTGGCGCTGCAAACGAGGGTATTTTTCACACAGCTGATTCAGGAAGGCGTAGCCACGCTCCAGCAGCTCGATGTCCGAGAGTTCCTTGCTCGAAATCTGTCCCAAGGCGCCTTTGGAGATATAGGAGAACTCCTTGTTGAACTCCTTGTCCTCCATGGGGAAACCATTGATGCGACCTACGTCCTGCAGAGCGCTGCGGTAGGCCCTGGCTGTGCACTCCAGGTTGACCTGCTCCAGAAACTCGGCGAACTCCGGCACGCGATCGATGGGAATGACCACGTCCTCGTTGATTTTGAATCCAGAAGTACGCCTGGCGATAAGGGACAGCCTGTGCCTGTCCTCCCAGAAGTGTTCTGCCTCCTTCTTGTCGCGGGCCACGATGATGTCCACGTTATCCTGGCGCTCTATCACTTCAACGATGTTCTCTACGCACTTGTCCAGCAATTCGACATCGTCGCCGTCCACCTGCACGATGATGACAGAGATGGGCAGCCCCTCGTACTTGTGCGTCTTGGGTTGATAGTCGATAGCCTGGACGTATTTTGCGTTAAATTCCTCCATGGCAGAAATGTGCGCATAATCGCCTTCATCACGGATGCGGTTGCGCAGGGCCACGAGCTCGCGTACCACCACGGCCGCAGGCAGCATGCTGCGCCCAAAGAACTCGAGCACCATGACGCGGCTGTGCCTGGGTTTGGGATGCGTGGTAAAACAGGCCTCAGTAATGATGCCGTCCGTGCCTTCCTTCTGCACGCCCGGCAAACCTCCCAGGCATTTGTTGGTCACATCCTTGCCCAGGCCAGGCAGACGCAGCTCACTGCCGGACAGGTTCACTATGTTGCGCACGCCGCCGCTGATGTCCTTAATCACGAAGACGGCCGTCTCGTCAGGAAGGATTTTATGTCGCGGATGATTTTCACGCTCCACGGAGATAATTTCCCCGGTAGGTGTCACCATCCGCCACCAGAGCAGGTTGTCAATGGTGGTGCCGTACTCGAAGGCCATGGGGCCACCGGCGTTCTCAGCAATGTTGCCGCCAATGGAGGACGCCTGTTTGGAAGCCGGATCCACGGAGAAGAGCGCTCCGGCCTTGCTTACGGCTTCAATAACCTTCTGCGTGATACAGCCGGCCTGACAGGTAACAGTTTTTCCCTCAAGGTCAATGGACGTAATCTTATCCATACGCGTCAGGCTGACAATAACCGTACGCTTGCGGGCCGGCACGGAGCCGCCAGTCATGCCGGATCCGCCCCCGCGGGGAATAAGCGCAAACTTAAGCTCGTTGGCCAGTTTGACCAGCCTGGAAACCTGTTCAGCGGAGTCTGGCTCCACCACCATGAGCGGCAGTTCCATGCGCAGGTCCGTAGCGTCCGTGGCTGAAGCCACAATGGATGCGGGATCGTCAAGGATGCCGCTTGCCGGCAGAAACTTGTGCAGTTCCTCCAGCAGACGGTGGCGGAAGTTCTCGGACGCCTCGTGGGCAGACCAGAACATGGTTATCCCTTCGCTGATGGCTGTCGCATAATAGTGGGCGAGAGATCTGGAGTCGCGCTCGAAATGCGCATTGACGCTGGCGCGCACAGTGTCTGCATTAATAAAGGGATTGTACGCGACAAGGAACAGTTCCTCGGCAATGGAAATGGCAAGCTGCCGCACAGACTCAGGCCAGGACTGGAAATCGTCAATATTTATGCGTAGAATGCGATTGACGACGAAATCCGGTGAAATGGAAATGTGCGGACCTTTCTGTGGCATCGCTGCCTACCCCCTATCCTGAACAAAATAGACATTATCTTGTTGGCCGGCCCCTCCCCCTGCGGGAAGAGTTTCGCACCAGCGTTCTTGCTGCCTTTGCATTTCCTGGCGGAGCTGCCGCACCGCCGCGGCTGCATCTACCCTTATTGTCCTTAATTACAGATCTGTTCATGGCCGAAGTGCTCTCTGCCTGACACTCTTCGCGCCTGAAGGCGGAAAATTCCCGTTTCTTCCGTCACTACCCCTTTGGCTTGCGCCTCCGCTGGTCTTGCACTGTGTCCACGAGCGCAGATTCGGACATGTCCTGCCCTGTTTTTTATATTTCCTTGAAGTCCCGCTTACGCAGGAGCGGCCTGTATCCCCATCGCTAAAGCGAATGTTTTCACGCCACATTCGACAAGCGCTTTTAATAAGCGTCAACTTCAGTTTGTGCAAGCGTTACAGATGGGTGTACGATGGCGAGTAACAATGTAGTATCAATAAGTTACCACAAATTCTGAGAACATCCTGTTTTCAGGCCGGGGTTTTTCCGCTGCCGCTGACACAACCGTTCGCGTCTTCTTTCCTGTTCTCGCCCCTGTCTGTCCCTCCAGCCTGTTCTTTGCGCCGCACACAGAAGGAACGATAGCAGCGCGCTATGGGCGAATCCGGATCCATCTCGTCGAGATAGGTCCCCAGACACGTCCCCTCAAAGGGTACCGGCTCTGGAGAAGTCGTATCTGCCGCGTCTGGCTGCCAAAGCGCCTGTCGGTCCAGGACCAGTGTGATTTTGACGTCGCTGAAGTACTGAGATTCCATGAAGGAGTTAGCGCGTTCGAGAAGCTCCGCACGCAGATATGAGAGCTCCTGCATGGCCATGCTGTCCTCACAGCCTACCTCCAGGCGGTGATCCCTGTGCCCGAGGGGCAGACTTATGGCGGCTATTCCCTCGCCCATGACCAGAGGCCAGTTGCGCCACAGCTCTACAAGAACCCTCTGCTCGGGACAGCCTACCAGTTCGGCCAGTCTGTCCAGGAAGCGCCTGGTCAGCTCGCCCGATGCTGTCAACCTGCGGCTGCGCTTACTGGCTCTTTTACTATTACGCATCGACACCTTTGTTGCCACTCCTCACGCCTGAAAGCCGGGGATTCTCGCTTCTTCCACCACAGCCTCTTTGGCCTTCGCTTCCGGAGGTCTTACATTAATGTTCACGAGCGCAGATTCGGGCGTGTCCCGCCCTATGCAGAAAAATAATGTACAGAATACAGATACCTAACGCAAGCAAAAATATCCAGCTTGTGCGAAAGCGGCTTATATCGCCATCGCTGAAGCGAGGGGCTGCACACCGCATCTGGTAACACAACAGGCAAGTCCCCCGTTAGAGCACGCATGCAACAGTCTATTGACATATAAAAATATCTTGATATTATAAATCAACAGATTCCATACTTTTTCGCACTGTTCCGGCTGCAGCCGGCGGAAGCGTCATCTCCCTGCAAAGGCCCGCTATGATTGCCAATCTTTTTAAAGCGCTTTCCGATGAAACGCGTATCAGACTTCTGAGAATTCTCATCGAACACAAATTTTCGGTCAAAGAGCTGGTCAACATTCTGGAGATCGGCCAGTCGCGTATTTCACGTCATCTGCGCATCATGACTGACGCCAAGCTGCTGGTTTCGCACCGCGACAGGCTGTGGGTATATTATGAGGCGGACAAGGAAGGAGGCAATCACGACTTCATCCAGGCAGTAGCCCCCCACCTCAATGACATCCCCGAAGCCGCACACGACGACGAGCGCATCAGCAGGCTCCTTGAGGAAAAGAAGTCGAAATCAAAAAAATTTTTCAATGACCTTGCCTGTGACTGGGATGTTCTCAACAAGGAGATTCTGGGAGACTTCGATCTGCCTGCGAGAGTGGCCAGAGCCATGCCTGAAAACTGTCGTCTGGCCGTAGATCTCGGCTGCGGCACAGGCATGGTCATGAAGGCCATGCTGCCCGCAGCTGACGAAGTTGTCGGCGTCGACCTTTCCCCGGGCATGCTGGACGCCTGCCGCAGAGCCTTTGAGGCTTTGCCGGGAGCCGCGAACAAGGTCTCCCTTCGCATCGGCGAAATGGAGCATCTGCCACTGCGCGATCACGAAGCTGATTTCGCTTCTGTCAACCTGGTGCTCCATCACCTGCAGCGTCCGGAGCTGGCTCTGCAGGAAATACGGCGCATCCTCTCACCCAAGGGACGTCTGTTCATCTCGGATTTTGAAAAGCACAATGACGAGTACATGCGCAAACGCTTCAGCGATCTCTGGCTCGGTTTCGACAGCATGCGCCTCGCTGTCATGCTGCGCGAGGCCGGCTTCAGCAGGACTACAATCCACAAACAGAAGGTCAACCGGGGACTGACACTTATTCTCATCACTTCTTACGTCACTGCCCCGACACAACACTTTGCCTGAGGCGTCGCCTGCGTACGCCATGGAGGTGTCACCGCATCCGCTGCTCAGTGCCGTCGTCCCCGGACTGCGTAGCAGAACAATGGCCTGCACGGCCGCAAAGATGATGGAAAATCTCTCTCTTGGGAGGAGAGGACACCAATAGTACAGCCTGTATTCAGGAGGAACGCAACTATGGTTAAACCGCTGGATCTCTCGCTCGATTATAAAATCAAGGACATCAACCTCGCCGAACTCGGGCGCAAGGAAATACAGCTTTCCGAGCGCGAGATGCCCGGGCTCATGGAGTGCATGCAAAAATACGGCCCTAAAAAACCTCTCAAGGGTCTGCGCATCACAGGCTCTCTGCACATGACGATTCAGACCGCCATGCTCATCCGCACGCTCCATGAGCTTGGTGCTGACATCCGCTGGGCCTCGTGCAACATCTTCTCCACTCAGGATCACGCTGCAGCAGCTGTCGTTGCCGACGGTTACGCCAAAGTCTTCGCCTGGAAAGGCGAATCCATCGAAGATTACTGGTGGTGCACGGAAATGGCCTTGACATGGCCCGATGGTAAGGGGCCCGATCTCATCGTGGACGATGGCGGCGACGCCACCCTGTTCATTCACGTGGGCTACTCCTGCGAAAAAAATCCTGACATCTTCTCTCAGCAACCGAGCACTCCCGAGGAAGCTGTCATTATTGCACGACTCAAGGAGTGTTATGATCGCGACCCCACCCACTGGCAGACAGTCGCTGCCGGCGTCAAGGGCGTGAGCGAGGAAACCACCACTGGTGTCCACAGGCTGTATCAGCACGCTGCCCAGGGCACGTTGCTCTTCCCGGCCATTAACGTCAACGACAGCGTGACCAAGTCAAAATTTGACAATCTGTACGGCTGCCGTGAGTCGCTGGCTGACGGCATCAAGCGCGCCACTGACATCATGGTCGCCGGCAAGGTGGTTATGGTCTGTGGCTACGGCGACGTAGGCAAGGGCTGTGCCAAGTCCATGCGCGGTTTCGGCGCCCGCGTGCTGGTCTCGGAAATCGACCCCATCTGCGCACTGCAGGCTGCCATGGAAGGCTTTGAGGTCTGCACCGTTGAGGATGCGCTGCCTGTGGCTGACATCTACGTGACCTGCACGGGCAACGTAAACGTCATTACCGGCAAGCACATGGAGCAGATGAAGGACGAGGCCATCGTCTGCAACATCGGTCACTTTGACAATGAAGTTGACATGGCCTACCTGAACTCCAACCCCGGCTGCACCCGCGTAAATATCAAACCCCAGGTGGACAAGTGGACTCTGAACTCGGGCCGCTCCATCATTGTCCTGGCTGAGGGGCGCCTTGTGAACCTTGGCTGTGCCACCGGACACGCCAGCTTTGTCATGTCCAACAGCTTCACCAATCAGGTGCTGGCCCAAATCCGTCTGGCGACCATCAAAAATCTGAAGCGGCAGGTCTACACCCTGCCCAAGGAACTGGATGAGGAAGTGGCTCGTCTGCACCTCGAGCGCCTCGGCGTCAAGCTCACCACGCTGACCAAGGAGCAGTCAGAGTACCTTGGCATCAGGGTTGAGGGACCGTACAAGCCTGACTACTATCGTTATTAGGCAGCTCCCCCATGTGAGAAGCTGACATACGGTAATCCGGACGCCGTGGTTCTCCAACCATGGCGTCCTTTCGCACGGGGCGACAGGCAAACGGACCGTCTTGCAACAGACAGCTCCTCCAAGCCCCGGCGTCTGCCCTTGCTGAAGGAATATCTCAATGCCACAGGAAGGGCGGCTCCCTGCTGGAAGCAGACACAGCACAAGACATTGCTACCTGCCGGCAAGCTTTTTCTGTTCTCTGCGAACACAGTGTAATTGCAGATCAAACAATGCATGATACTCTTCTGTGGAGTGCAGCTGACACGATCTGTTTTCCGAAAATTCCCTAGTTCAAAAAAGAGGAGGCGGCGCCTGTATTCCCCGCCGGGGGAGTGTAATGCGCCGGTTGCCATGAACCACGCTGCCAACAAGGGCGTTCCTCATCAGGAACAGACCATCACTGTTACGCTGCAGCCCACAGGAGGCACCAGGGTCGTGCCAAGACCGAAAACGGTATGCCAGCTTCTTGATCGTCTTGGCCATCTTGAGGAAACGGCGCTCGTCATCCGCGATGGCACCCTGCTGACGCCCGATCTTCCCATTTATGCGGGCGACAGCATTATCGTCCGCTCCATTCTCTCTCACGGCTGATCCATGTCTGAACAGGCTACGGACACGACATGCACACACTTTTCTCTGATTTCGATACCGCCCTGCGCAATTTTTCCATTGCCTTTATTCCTGCCTTTCTGGGCATCATTCTCCATGAGATAGGTCACGGCTGGATGGCCCTGCGCCAGGGTGACGTCACTGCCAAACTCATGGGACGGCTGACACTCAACCCCATCCCCCACATCGATCCCATTGGCCTTGCCATGTTCGCCCTCACATCTCTCAGTGGCAGTTTTGTCTTTGGCTGGGCCAGGCCCGTGCCCATAGACCCGCGTCAGTTCCGCAACCCGCGTCGGGGACTTCTGCTTGTCTCACTTGCCGGCCCATGCACGAACTTTCTGCTTGCCCTGTTCTTTGGAGCACTGCTCAAGGCGACCATTGTGCTGCTGCCGCCAGAGCAGTGGATGTACAACTCTTCCTACCTCTTCGCTGTATCCAGTATGCAAATGGGCATCATCATCAACCTGGGACTTGGCCTGTTCAATATGGTGCCCGTTCCCCCTCTGGACGGCAGTAAGGTTATTTCATACTTTCTGCCCCCGAGGATGGCGTATTCCTACCTCTCTTTCGGCCGCTACGGCATGATCGTCCTCATTGTGCTGATCGCCACCGGCGTGCTGAGCCCCATCCTGGTGCCCCTGCTTCTGGGTGGCTTCTCTCTTATTCTTGATATCTTCGCCATCGGCTAATTCCGCACGGCCAGCCGTTTCATCAAAAAGGTAATCTCACCATGGACACTGAGCTTCGTACCGCAGCGGGCATGCGCCCGACGGGTTCCCTTCATATCGGCCATTATTTCGGCGTTCTCAAAAACTTCGTTGAGCTGCAGGACAAGATGCGCTGCTTCTTTTTTGTGGCCGACTGGCATGCCTTGACCACAGACTACAACAGTACCGAATTTTTGAAGCACAATATCCTTGAGATGGTCATGGACTGGTTGGGCGCCGGCCTCGATCCCAACAAGTGCTTTATCTTCCGGCAATCGGATATGAAGGAACACGCCGAGCTCTCTCTGCTCCTGTCTATGATCACACCTGTCTCTTGGGTGGAGCGCAATCCCACCTACAAGGAACAGCAACAACAGATTACCAGCAAGGACCTGAGCTGTACCGGCTTCCTCTGCTACCCAATCCTCATGGCCGCGGATATCCTCATCTACCGTCCTACCGGCGTGCCCGTAGGAGCCGATCAGCTTCCTCACATGGAACTGACGCGCGAAATCGGACGCCGCTTTAACTCGCTCTATGGCGAATACTTTCCTGAACCGCAGGCCATGCTGACCCCGGCCTGTAAATGCCCTGGCCTAGACGGCAGGAAAATGTCCAAAAGCTATGGCAACGGCATCTTTCTGTCGGACAGCTTTGCTGATGTGAAGAGCAAGGTAAGACTCATGTATACCTATCCGCCCAAGGTCAGGAAGAACGATCCCGGCGATCCAGACGGTTGCAATCTGTTCCCCTACCATCAACTCATGGCCACGCCTGAGGAACAGGCTGAAATCCGCGAGGGCTGCCTCAACGGCAGCTTGGGCTGCGTCTACTGCAAGAACATCTTCCTGAGCCATCTCGAAGAACTGCTTGTGCCTTTGCAGGAGCGCCGTGACAGGGTCAGCATACAGCAGGTGGAGGACATCCTGGCCGCTGGACGGGAAGGAGCCCGTGCCTTTGCCAGCACCACCATGGCAGACGTGCGCAGCCTCATGCGCATCTAGGTAAGCTGTGAAACTCGTCGGCGTTGACTACGGGCTTGAGCGCACCGGAGTGGCGGCCACGGATCCCGAGGGCATCCTGGCCTATCCAGTCGCTACGCTGGAGCTGGCCAGCGAGGGCAGTCGTAAAGCACTGTTGGCCTCGCTGGCAGCCGTAATTGCCGCAGAGCAACCCGAGGCCGTGATCATCGGCCTGCCGCTCATGCCCGACGGCTCAGAAAGTCTGACCACAAGACAGGTACGCAACTTCGCCCGTCGTCTGCAGCGCAGGGTCTCCTGCCCCTGTTTTTTCGTCAATGAACTGCTGAGTTCCGAGGCTGCCCTGGACAAGCTGCGCGAAGCCGGTGTGAGCTCGCGACGCATCATGGGCGTAATCGATCAACAGGCTGCCGTGCTCATACTCCAATCCTATCTGGCGCAGCCGGGCGCTGCTCTGCCTGTAGAACCTGACCAGGGTACTGCCTTGTGAACCCGCTTCATCCTGACATCCGGCAGGGGTCAAGGAGGTTACGCCGTCATGTGGAAAATCGCTCGTTCCTGCCTTATTGCACTGTTTGTCGTGCTTGTGGCAGCAGGTGGCTGGACAGCCTGGCAGGCAAGGCTCTTTCTTGCAACAACACCCGAGGCCGGCGAGGGCACAGAAGTGCTCATAGATGTGCCGCCCGGTGCGACTCTTGCGCGCATTGCTTCAAGCCTGCGGGAAAAAGGCGTCATTACCGACGACTTCAAATTTCGGCTGCTGGCCCGCTTCAAGAAACATGACAAGGGGCTGCAGGCCGGCAGGTTCCTTTTCCGAACCAACTGGACCCCGGAGCAGGTGCTGGACACACTTGTTAACGGCCATCCAGTACTGACAAGGGTGACCATTCCCGAAGGTCTCACCTGGTGGCAGACAGCGAAACTCCTGGCCGACAAAGGTTTTGCGCCCTATGAAGAACTGCGTGCGGTAATCCATGACCCGGCCTTTCTCCGTCACTACGGCATTCCCTTCGACAACGCCGAAGGATTTCTTATGCCAGACACCTACCTGCTGAAAACGCCGCGTGATGACTCCCCTGCCGATCCCAAGCAGGCTTGGAAGGTGTGCGGTCGGCTGGTAGACAACTTCTGGACCAGGAGCGCAGCCATCTGGCCGAACGCAAAGAAGCCCGGTACCGAGGAGCTGCGCAGGGCAGTCATCCTGGCCTCCATTGTTGAGCGCGAAACGGCAATCACAGCCGAACGCCCCAGAGTTGCCGGCGTCTATGCCAATCGTCTGAAAACAGGCATGCTGCTGCAGGCTGATCCCACTGTCATCTACGGTATCGGAGAAGCGTTTCAGGGCAATCTGACGCGCAGTATGCTCAATGACGAGAAGAATGTTTACAATACCTACCGCAGGCCCGGCCTGCCCCCGGGGCCTATATGCTCTTTCAGCATAACGGCGCTCAGGGCTGCCCTCAATCCAGAGAAACACGATTACCTGTATTTTGTCGCCATAACTGACGGCGGCGCACACTCCTTCAGCAAAACACTCAAGGAACACAACCAGGCCGTGCGCCGCTATCTGCAAAATCGTCGCCAGAACAAACAGTAGAGCTGTCGTCAAAAACATGGCGCTGACGCACAGCCTCAGAGCATTCTGCGCAACCTTCACACCTCTTCAGTAAAATTTGCAATGAGGCTGCCCGGCAATTGCATGGCAAGGAACACTTGCGCAGGGCTTTGCAGACCAGACGCAATGACATTTTTTCATGCATTTCTCTACGCTTGACGCCACAGGCACAGGTCTGAACTGGTGCAAAAAGGCATGGAAGGACATTAACAGAGAAAAAGTATTTGCAGTAACTCCATGCAACGTATTGCAAAATGTAAAAATTCAACTATACCGCAAACCTACCGGTCTTGGCATTGTACAGCAAATAGCCTATTTTGATGCACGAATTTTCTCTTCCATTCTTTTCCCGGCAGGAGGAGTCCAGTGAAATATCTCATTGTCGAAGATTTTTCCGGTCAGGCAGTGCCCTTCATTTTTCCACGCCGAGTCGACCACGCTGACATGCTCGAACAGCTGCCTTACGGCAAGGCTCTTTCGGGCGGATATGTAGAGCTGCGGGCTGAGGGAGACTTCTGCTGTTATGGCGGCAACATGGAAATAGGCATCAAGGCAAATCCGGAAATGGACGCTTCCATCCTCAAGGAAGCACTGCGGCCTAAGGCGGTTTCAAAATAAACTGATAGTATCCGTTCAGGGGGTGGCTGGAACCAGCCCCAATTGGGCACTTGCTTCTACTGCCTTTCGTCTCAACTTTCTATAGCATGAGAGGTTTTGGGGCTCATTGAACAGGAACCTCTTGACCGCTTCTCGCAACAGGTCGACAAAGGACCAGGAGTTCAGCTGTATCCGTTCAGGGGGTAGCAGGAGCCAGCCTCAATTGAGCGCGAGTTTCGATG
>CAZJPT010000028.1:0-13578 GCA_964547835.1 uncultured Desulfovibrio sp. | reverse complement strand
CTCAGCTCTGGACGTAAACCGCGAGTGGCGCATGACGCTCATCGGTGTGGGCAATCTGGGCAAGGCTCTGCTCAATCACGCGGACTTCCGTGAACGCGGATTCAACATCGTGTGTATCTTCGACTGCGATCCCTTTAAGATCGGTGAAGTTGTGCACGGTCTCGAAGTGCACTGCACCAAGGATATGCCCGCCCTGGTAGCCGAGAACAATATAGAAATCGGCATTATCACCACGCCCCCGGAGCGGGCCCAGCGCGCGGCCACACACCTTATGAACGCCGGCATTACGTCAATTCTCAACTTCGCCTCGGCGCGCATAAAGGTGCCTGAACACATCAACGTCGAGTACGTGGATTTCTTCCATCACCTGTACTCGCTGGCCTTCAACCAGAACCGCTATTATCACAACAATACCCAGTAAGGGCTGCGACGCGTCAGGGGACAGGCTGGAACACCTTGGGATATGCCAGGCAGCTGCAGCCGGCCATCAATTTTCAGCCTTTGCCCATGCGGGCAAAGGCTTTTTTATTTTCTGCGGCCTGCAGGACGCTGCCGCTCCTGCAACAGAAGCACGTAAAGACGGCACATAAATGCCTCAACCACCCTGCCTGGCGCAGTCTGGTCGCGGAGCATCTGCCGGGCTTCCAGAATCCAGCGGCTCACACTGGCAAGAGCAGCTGTGTCAAGTCCGGCAAGCTCAGGATCCAGTCCCTCAGAGGACGATCTTCCGGAAAGACAGCGCATCACAGCCTTCTGCACCAGGTCAAGGATGCACGCTGCCTCATTTCGGCCGAAACTTTTCGTGCCAGTGCGAGGAAAAAGACCACGTCCGCCGCGCAAAAATTCACGCAGATCGGCGACAAGTGACTTCTCTGCGGGACTGCCTCCCTCGGGGTCCGGCCAGGGCAGCACCAGACAGTGTGCGCGAGAGACCAGCGTAGGCAGCAGCTGAGCACGCTGCGCAGCCAGAAGCACAAAGAGATTGGTATCCGAGGGTTCTTCCAGTACCTTGAGCAGGGCGTTGGCAGCACTTGTGCGCTGACGCTCCAGTCCCATGAGCAGCACCACGCGCAGCCCGTCCCCATGCGGCGGATCCTTGAGCCTGCTCTTGAGCGCACGCACGTTCTCCATGCTCAGCGCACGCACCAGTCCAGGGGCATCTTCATCCTGCGTGTTGGAAATGCATCCGTCAAAAGCCGGCACGTCCATGTATTCCTGGGCGTGTATCTGACGGCACACGTCACAGGCAAGGCAGGGCCCGTCGGCGTTGACACAGGGACAGTTACAGCGACAGGCCCACCATCGGGCCGCGGCATATCGCTCCTCCCCGGTGCCGCCCTCGATGAGAAGCACCTGCGGCGGACAGGAGCCAAGAAGATTGAGCCGCCGCAGGAAGGAGGCAAAAGCCGGTCCCCCGAGTTCCGGGAAGAGTGCTTCCATCTGGTTAGCAGATGATGGTCTGATCGCGGTCCGGGCCCACAGACACGTAGGCAATGCGCACCTGGGTCAGGGCCTCAATGCGGTGTATGTACTTCTGTACATTGACGGGCAGGGCCTCCATATGCTTGCAGTGAGAAATGTCCTCGGTGAAGCCGGGCAGTTCCTCGTACACCGGTGTGACTTCGCTGAGGGCCTTTTCACCCTGCGGGGGATACTCGATGCGCGAGCCCTTGTACATGTAGTCCACGCAGATCCTGAGAATAGGCATGCTGCGCAGCACGTCGATCTTGGTAAGAGCAAACTGGGTAAGACCGCACAGGCGGACGGACTCGCGCAGCATGACGGCGTCAAGCCAGCCGCAGCGGCGCGGACGACCGGTGGTGGCACCAAACTCGCGTCCCTGTTCACGCAGGAAGGCGCCGGTGTCGTCATCAAGCTCGGTGGGGAAGGGACCCGAGCCCACGCGGGTGGTGTAGGCCTTGGCAATGCCCACGATCTGTTCCAGTGCGCCGGGGCCCACGCCACTGCCGATGGAGGCGCAGGCGGCAACAGTGTTGGAGGATGTGACAAAGGGATAGGTGCCGTGATCAACATCCAGATGCACGCCCTGGGCGCCTTCCCAGAGCACATCCCCGCCTGTGAGCACAGCTTCCTGTATGGCTCCGGACACGTCGGTGAGATAGGCCGTGACGCGGGGGGCAATGTCGAGCACATCGCCGACCACCTTGTCGGGATCCAGCGGCGCGACCTTGTACATTTCCTTGAGCAGGAAATTCTTTTCTTCAAGGGCGGCACGCACCTTGAGGCGCACCAGATCGGGATCAAGGAGATCACCTGCGCGCAGACCAATACGGGCCACCTTGTCCTCGTAACAGGGCCCGATGCCGCGACCGGTGGTGCCGATGCTGCCGCCTTTCCTGGCGGCCTCCCTGGCCTGATCCATAGCCACGTGATAGGGCATAATCAGATTGGCCTTCATGCTGATGCCCAGTCGCCGGGGGCTCACGTCGACGCCGCTGGCCTGGAGACTGTCCACTTCCTTGAGGAAGACAAAGGGATCGAGCACCACGCCGTTACCGATGAGGCAGAGTTTGCCTGGATGCAGGATGCCGGAGGGGATGGTGTGCAGAATAGTCTTTTTGCCGTTTACCTCGATGGTATGTCCTGCATTGTTGCCACCCTGGAAGCGCACAATAACGTCGCTGCCGGCGCTGAGCATGTCAACGATCTTGCCCTTGCCTTCGTCACCCCACTGGGCACCGATGATTACCGTGTTTGCCATAACTTCATACCTTCAATTCACAGAACCGGAAGAGGACCTGCTCTGGAGCATCCTCCCGGCGCTTTTCGTCTCTATCGTTAAGCGCGGAGGAAAACGACGAGGGAGCAGCAGCATGTCATAACGGACATTTTTAGCCAGGGAAGGCTGGAGCTTCCCGCTTGCTCCGCCCCTGACCGTCAATGGCGCACAATATTGCGAACGCACAAGGCCCTTGCACGAACAGTGCTCAAAAAAGGAACACTCGGGCTGTCTGTTCCTGCGCACCGGACTGTGCGTGAGCCTGACCGTCTGGAATGCCAATCACAGAGCACTGCCGGTAAGTCTGCCCTGCAATGAACCACGCTGCACGGGCTAGCATTCATTATGTCCTTTTCTGTCATTTCCACACCATTTCGGAGGTTCGGGGCACTCCGGGTCCGGTGCACAGGACGAGGTCAGTGACACACGAACGATAGCGCAGACAAACAGACACGCCAACAGACACGGAAGGGCAGCCTTTCGTGTCACACTGCACAGGGAAAATACTTTTATTTTACCGTGCTGACAAGAGTCATTCCCAAACTGCCTCGCCCCTGGAGTTTCAAGGTATGGAAAAAGCGTTGTCCATATGGTAGCACAGCAGCACAACTTAACGCCTTGGAGGGGCCCATGTCAGATCTCAAGAATATGTACAAAACCATCGTCAAGGAAACCTATCCCGACACCATGACCATCACACTGGGTGATAATAAGCTGATCTATCACAAGCGTCAGTGGAACATAGGCGGGGAGATGAAAGGACTCAGGTACGGCGAGAATCCCGATCAGCCGGCGGCGCTCTATCAGCTGACCGGGGGAGAGCTCTCCATGGGAGGTATCACCTGGCGCGGCCCCGGACACAGCCTTGTCTCCTCCATTACTGAAGCGCAGATGCTGCAGGCCGGCAAACATCCTGGCAAAACCAACCTCACCGACGTGGATAACGGTGCCAGCATCCTGCAATACCTCACTGAGAAGGCTGCTGCCCTGATCATCAAGCACAACAATCCCTGCGGTGCGGCCTGGTCTGACAAGGGCGTAGCCGATGCACTCAGCAAAGCCTTCTGGTGCGATCGCATCGCGGCTTTCGGCGGTGCCGTGGTGGTCAACCGTCCCTTTACAAAAGAAGCTGCCGATCTTGTGGCAGCCAACTACTTCGAGGTGGTGGCCGCTCCGGCCTACGAGGAAGGGACGCTCGAAATTATCAAGACCCGCAAGAATTTGCGCATCATCGAGCTGCCCGGTCTGGGCGAGCTGGACAAGCTGCTCGGCTCAGCCTTCCTGGACATCAAGTGTCTGGCGGACGGCGGTCTTGTACTTCAAAAATCCTTCCAGAACCGCATCCTGTCCAACGACGACTTCATTCCTGCACAGGCACAGGACAAGGAAGGCAATATCTATACTGCCCGCCGCCCTGGCAAACAGGAGCTGGATGACATCCGTTTTGCCTGGGCTGTAGAGTCCGGCGTGACCTCCAACTCGGTCATCTTCGCCCGTGACGGTGCCACAACCGCCATAGGCACAGGCGAGCAGGACCGCGTCGGCTGTGTGGAACTTGCCATCTACAAGGCCTACCACAAGTATGAGGATGTACTCTCCTTCAAGGAGCTGGGCCTGACCCTCTACGAGCTCAAGCTCAAGGCTGCCACAGATACTGCCATGGCTGACAAGCTCAGAGACATCGAGGCCCGCACCAGAGAAGCACGTGGAGGCCTGGCAGGCTCGGTCCTCATTTCCGACGGCTTCTTCCCCTTCCGTGACGGTGTCGACGTGGCTATGGCCGAGGGCGTTACAGCAATCGGACAGCCCGGTGGATCCCTGCGTGACTGGGAGGTTATCAAGGCGGTCAACGAGCACAGCCCGCAGGTTGCCATGGTCTTCACCGGTCAGCGCTCCTTCAGGCATTAGGAGCAGCCATGTCCCTTGCCCCTCACGGAGCCGGTCCGGAAAGCTTCGTCCTGCCGCGTCTTGTCATTTCCTCCATCTCCGGAGGCGGTGGCAAGACCATGCTCAGTCTCGGTCTGTGCCGCGCTCTTCGTGAGCGCGGACGAGCCGTGCTTCCCCTGAAAAAAGGCCCGGACTACATTGACGCGGCCTGGCTCAGTGCGGCCGCCGGGTGCCCAGCCTCCAACCTGGACCCGTACCTGCTGGACGGCTGCGGGTTGCGTGCCCAGCTCGGCCACGCCAGGCGCACGCTCATCAATGCAGATCGCCTTGACAGCTGCGTGGCCATCATTGAGGGAAATCGCGGTCTGTTCGACGGCCTGGACGTGTCAGGCTCTTGCTCTACGTCGCATCTGGCCAGAGAACTGGCTGCGCCCGTGCTGCTTACCATCAACGTCACCAAGATGACGCGCACCTGTGCAGCCCTGCTCCAGGGGCTGGCCGGTTTTGAGAAGGGGCTGCGTTTTGCCGGCGTAGTTCTCAACAGAACAGGTTCGTCCAGGCACGCCACCTATCTGCGTCAATCCATTGAAGCCTACACGGATTTCGCGGTTCTCGGCGAACTGCCGCGTCTGCGCGTCAATCTGCTGCCAGAGCGGCATATGGGTATTGCCTCCTTCAGAGGAGAGGAGCTGTCCGACGAGGCGGAATCAGTCTTTGCCCGCCTGGCCTCCTTTGTACGCGACAACGTGGACATAGACAGTGTGCTTGACAAGGCGGCCTGGGCGCCGCCGCTCACGGCACGCCCCTTCTGGCCTGCTCAGCGCCGGGAAGCGGGACGCTGCCGCATAGGCTATGTGCGCGATCAATGCCTGTGGTTCTACTACCGCGAAAACCTGGAGGCTCTGGAGCGTCAGGGTGCGGAGCTGATACGCCTGTCCCTGTTCGACCAGGAGCCCTGGCCTTTTCAAGGAGAGAAGGCCCTAGACGCGGTCTACCTCGGCGGCGGCTTTCCAGAGGATTACCTCGACGCCCTGCGCGCAAACCCCAGACTTGCCCAGCTGGCGGAACAATGCCGGGCCGGTCTGCCTGTTTACGCCGAGTGCGGCGGTCTCATGGTGCTCGCCCGCTCCATTGTCAACCAGGAGGAACGCTGGCCCATGGCCGGCGTTCTGCCTGTAGACATTGCTTTTGGTAAAAAGCCCAGGGGACTTGGCTACGTGCGCGGCCGCACAATTACAGACACGCCCTTCTATCCTGCAGGCCTGGATGTGCGCGGACACGAATTTCACTACTCGCACGCCCTGGACGGCAGCATGGACAAGGCAGCAGCAGTTCTTCGTCTTGAGCGCGGCCTCGGTCTGAACAACGGCTGCGACGCGCTGGTCAGCGGCCGCACCTGGGGATCCTATACCCACATCTTCGCCCCGGTGCTGCCTGCCTGGGCGGAAAACTTTGTGAATCTCGCCTGCGCCAGGCGTGAGGAACGCCGCAGCGCCAGCTTACTAACCAAATGACAACGGCCGATCTTCCCTGCAAAGAACGACCGTCGCACATTGACGGGCAGAGCCCGTCAGCCAGGGAGGCCTTGACATCGCACGCAGCCTCCACCGGCTCCTGATCACTTTCCCCCCGCAGGCGTGCGGGAGTGTCATCTTTTTAACAGACTGGCGTATTTGACGCCTATGCCGTCGGTCTTCTGGACAAGTTCCTCCACGAGGCCATTCACTTCCTCAGCCGAAACGGTTCCTACCTGCTTGTCAAGCAGCATGTAGAGATAGCCATCGGCCTGGCTGTAGGCCCAGATAACCACATAAACGCTGCCTACCGAAGGCCGGCTGGCAAACTCGGGCTTTGTCGTCACCATCAGCACGATTTTGGGCTCGTCGGCACTGCTCAACTTGAACAGTGAGGAGACGTTAAAGCGCTCTTTGAGCGCGGTGCCAAGTCTGGCGCCGATGCTGTCATCGCCCTCGCTCTGCACGGCCACGGCCGTCACACGTGAGGGGACCAGGGCCGGGCTGTCAGGTACGGGTTTTGCCGGGGCAGCAGGCGCGGCAAAGGCCTGCGTCGTCAAAACCAGTATGAGAGACAGCACAACAGCCAGTCGGAAGAATATCTTGATCATGGACAACTCCATCGCCCTGCCAGGGCGCGTGTCCCGCTCAGGCAGGACATAAAGAACATGCATCGTCTGCATTTCTGACGCCTGAAATACAACCGTCCCGGAGGAACGGACAAAGATTGGGGGTGCAGACACAACCTGCGTCTTCAGACACTGTGCATGTCTGAAAAATACGGTATGGCAACGTAGCTGACAAGACAGACGCAGACACGAAACGCAGTCTCTTGAACGCCAGACCCGGGAAATCGACGCAACAGGCGTCTCGTTCGTAGACGAAACTCTCGAAAGCCTGTACAAAGCTGCGTATGGAGGAATACATATGCATACGCAGATCAAGACTATTCTCAGCAGCACCGGACCGAGTGACAGCGTCACTGTCAACGGCTGGGTACGTACCAGACGCGACGGCAAGGGCGTCACCTTTCTTGAACTCAATGACGGCTCCTGCCTGACCAACCTGCAGTGCGTCATTGACGCCGGCACTCCGGCGGCTGAGGGCCTGGGCGAGCACAGCACGGGAGCGGCCGTACGCGTGACCGGCAAACTTGTCCCATCGCCGGGCAAGGGGCAACGCTGGGAAATCCAGGCCACGGACGTCTTTGTGTACGGTGGTGCCGACCAGGAAACGTATCCGCTGCAGAAGAAACGTCATTCCGATGAATTTTTGCGCACCATCGCCCATCTGCGCGCACGCACAAACAAATATTCTGCAGCCTTCCGCATCCGCTCTAGGGCGGCCATGGCCATTCACGCCTATCTGCAGGGCGAGGGCTTCTTTGAGGTGCATTGCCCTGTGCTTACCGGATCCGACTGTGAGGGCGCTGGCGAAATGTTCCGCGTCACCACGCTGCCACCAGGCGAGAAGGACCTCAGCAAGGATTTTTTTAACCGCGCCTGTCAGCTTACTGTCTCCGGCCAGCTTGAGGCTGAAGCGCTGGCCATGGGCCTTGGCCGTGTCTATTCCTTTGGCACCACCTTCAGGGCCGAGAACTCAAACACCCCGCGCCACGCAGCTGAATTTATCATGGTCGAGCCCGAGATGGCCTTTGCCGACCTATCCGACCTGCAGGATCTGGCTGAAGGCATGGTGCACAATGTGACAGCCAGCCTGCTGGAAAGTTGTGAAGAGGACATCAATCTTTTCGATCGCTTTGTGGAAAAGGGCCTCAAGGAGCGACTGCGCGTCATAGCTGAACAGCCCTTCGCCCGCATCACTTACACGGAAGCCATCAATATTCTTGAGAAAAGCGGCAGAGAATTCGTCTTCCCGCCTTCCTGGGGTATGGACCTGCAGACCGAACACGAGCGCTTCCTGGCAGAGGATTACTTCGGCAAGGCCACCATCGTCACCGATTATCCGCGTGACATCAAAGCGTTCTACATGCGTGCCAATGACGACGGGGAAACCGTGGCAGCCATGGACGTCCTTGTGCCCCGCATCGGCGAACTCATCGGCGGTTCGCAGCGCGAGGAACGCCTGGACAGACTGCAGCACCGCATTCTCGAACTCGGACAGCAGCTCTCGGAATACGACTGGTATCTTGATCTGCGCCGTTTCGGCACCAATCCACACTGCGGCTTTGGCCTGGGCTTCGAACGCCTCATCATGCTGCTCACGGGCATAGGAAATATTCGCGACGTCATTCCCTTCCCGCGCACGCCTGGCAATCTTTCCTTTTAGAAGGCCATAATGCCACATCCTGTATAGCCGCGCATGTTCCAGGCAATGGCGCTGCAGTGCCAGACCGGAGCATGCGCGGCAGAGTTTTTTCCTCTTCTGTCTGCAAAACACCTGCCGCAGCCTCTGTCAGAGCTGCACGTGCATCGGCAGCCGCATGCGGGAATCTCCCCCACAATCTGCCGTAAAAAAACCTCCAGACCTGACTGCTCCCCTTTCCCCAGAACACACCTGGAGTCAGTTTGAAAATTCGGGAAGCGCAAGCTGGAGGGTAGAAGCTATCGCAGGACAACAGCAGAGCCTGACTTGAAACAGCAGAACAGGCCGACAGCTCATTATCCACACAAGCGTGCATGAGGCAGCCTTTTACACCTGTTTTGCAATACCGCCGGCATCAGGCCGTCAAGGCCTTTTGCTACTTGCTGCTGTTGTGATTTTTGAGAATGCGCCAGACCGTCATGTGGGAAATGTCATCTACAATCCCCTCTTCTACCGCCTTGCCGGCCAAAAGGCGCAGCGTCCACTTGCGGTGGCCGTGTGGCGGCTTGGTCGCTGCCAGCTTGAGAACGGCGTTCTCAATATGGCAACCAAACTTGGAAGGTCGGGCCTGCCTGCTGCGGCGCGCCAGCCCCAGTGCGGCGTCAATGCCGCTTGTTAAAAATTTTTCCTTAATGTGCGACAGCGTCCTGTCGCTCACACCAATATCTTCAGAAACTCTGGAGATGGTCCAGCGGTATTCCGCAAACTCGCCTTTGTCCAGCAGAAGAAGAGCTCGCGCGTAACGGCCGGCCTTGCTGTTGGTGCCGCTGGAAGCCACTTCCTTTAACAGGTTTACCTCGTTCTTCTTAAGAGTAACGCGATACTGTCTGCTCATTATCCTGTCTCCTCAGTTGACACTCCGCACGCCTGAAGGCTGGGGATTCCTTCCATCGCAGCCTCTTTGGCTTTCGCCTCCGAAGGTCTTGCACAATGTCCGCGAGCGGAGTTCCGGGCATGTCCTGCCCTGTTTATATATTATACAGAGTGCGAATATCTAATGCGAGAAAACGCATTTCCCGCTTGCGCGGGAGCGGCTTATATCCCCATCGCTGAAGCGAGGGGCTTTACGCCGCATCTGGTAAGCCCCTGCACCTGCCGCATTCCTTCACAAACTGAACAAAGTTGTCAGGAAGGGGAGCAGAGCGGTTGGGCAGGGGGAGGAATGAAATTAAAATTGATTGTTGATTTCATATTTAGCCTACATGATTTTTCATGGCAAGCGCGGCACTATCCTATGGGCAACACACTGTCCAGAAGCAGATTTAAATCTGAAATGTCTCATATCCTTCTGCCAGGAGGCCACAATTTTTTTCTTGAGCATCTCTAACTGGATCCTGATGCACTGTCTGAAAACTAAGAATCCAGGAACACATGCCATTTTTATGCTATGTTATCTAATTTTGAAAACCTGGGACTATTTCATATTGACATAGGCACAACACAGAACACCTTCACCTCTGCAATGGCAGACTGAATATGCTGACTGATAGGGATATCACAGGCTTGTTTTCGTGAGTGTGTACATGCCGTCACATGCATCAGTCTATTTTGAAATAGCTACAGCGTGATCCCGCTTTGTTCAGATTTTTTTCGCACTCATGCCTGGCGAAAATTTTTTTCAAAAAAATTTCCCCCTGCACCCCGGTTTATCAGGGCACAGGGGGGGAACAAACACGAAGTCATGACACATGCGTCATAACCTGTCATGCGACCTCTCTTTTCCAAATAATAACGCAGCGGCATTGCCCGCATCACGGAGACCGTGCATCAAGTTGCTCAGCCTTCCAGCCCCAGCACGCGGCAAAGAACCACGTCAGCCATCAAGGCGGCGCATGCTGTAACCCTTGGCGCATAAGGGCGCTTGTCAGCCACATCACTCACCATGTCCCCCACCAGAGTGCATGTCCCAATGCGGCGCCTGCTCATGACCGGTCCGCCAATGCCCGCCATCCCAGAGCAGGCAACCACAGGCAGGCAGGCCATGATGGCCTGCTCCACCAGCATACGTTTGCAAACAGCCTCGTCCATGGCTTCCACCCATATGTCCGCCCTGGGCAGGAGAGCAGGCAGGGTGTTCTCATCCACACGTTCCTGCATCGTCTCAATCTCGAGATCCGGCGCCAGACGCAGCAGATGACTGGCCAGGACGCTCACCTTGGGACTGCCGATATCTTCAGGCAGATAGAGCTGACGATTGAGATTGCTGCACTCCACCACATCAAAGTCGACAAGCAGCAGCCGGCGCACGCCGGAGCGGACCAGAAGCGGGGCGATATTGGAACCTATGCCCCCGCATCCGACAACACCGACACGCGTTTCACCCAGCAGCCGCAACTGCTCCGGAGTAAAGCAGCATTGCAGGGCATCACGCAGACCCTGACTCATACGCCCTGCCTCGACGAAGCAGCCGTGGGATCCTCCCAGTCCTTCATGACCACCTGGAAGCCGGCGACTGTGAGATCCTGCTCCATAGCCGTCACACTGCGGCCATCGGTGATGTCAAACTGCGGCGGTGTCCCAGTGTGCGTAATGCGCCCGCCTACTGCTGTAGACACGCCGGCAGACACTCTGTTGACACAGATGCTTACCAGGTGATTGCGCATGTCGGCGCTCTCGCGCGAGGAGCAGGTAATGGACGCTCTGGGCAAAAAGAGGCGCAGCGCCGTCACATACTGCACAAAACGGCGGTCATCGAGCTCGTGCGGGATGTCGAAGCTGCCCTCATGCGAACAGATGCGCGGAATGCTGACGCCAATGTCAGTACCCGGGAAGTGTCGCTGCAGCCACCAGGCGTGCATGCCTGTGCCGAAACCATCGTGCTCCATTTTATCCAGGCCGAGAAGAGCGCCTACGCCTATGGAGCGCATGCCTGCGCTGGCGGCACGCGCTGGGGCGTTAAGGCGAAAGGAATAGTTGCTTTTGGGGCCAGCAGGGTGCAGCCATTTATAGAGATCAGGATTGTAGGTCTCCTGAAACATGGTCATGGAATTGACACCGGCCTCGACCAGCATGCGATAGTCTTCTTCGGACAGACTGTAGACCTCAATGCCGATGGAGGCGAAGTGCCCCTTGATGCGGCGCACCACGTCAGCAATATACTGTGGCGAGGAAAGCCTGGGAGCTTCGCCGGTAAGCAGAAGGATATCCTCAAAGCCCTCTTTCTTGATGGCCATAGCCTCTCTGACGGCATCGTCAACGCTCAAATGGGTGCGCTTTTGCTTGTTATTGACGTTGAAACCGCAGTAACGGCAGTGATTGGTGCACACGTCAGAAATATAGAGCGGCGTGAAGATATTGACTGCGTACCCGAAGTAGCGGGTCGTCAGATCTCTGGCCCGCTGTGCCATGTTCTCAAGAAAGGGTGCCGCTGCCGGGGTGAGCAGGGCCAGAAAATCGCCAGGCGTGAGTTCTTCGGCGTTGATGGCACGGCGCACGTCCTCCTCGGTCACGGCTGCGCAAAAGCGCTCGCGCTCATCACGATCAAGACCGGACCAGAAGGTCTCAAACGTTTCCATGTCTCATCCCCCTACCGCAGAAAGCCGGTGAGCGGAGACGAGGCCTGAGCCCCTTCCGCGAAGGATCGCCCGGCACCGAGCCCGGCAAGCCAGGCTGTGCGTCCGGCCTGCACGGCCATGGCAAAGCTTCTGGCCATGGCCACGGCGTCACGTGCCGAAGCGATGCCAGTGTTCACAAGACAGGCGTCAGCCCCCATTTCCATGGCCTCGCAGGCCTCTGAAGGTCGCCCCAGGCCGGCGTCTACGATCACGGGCACGCGCATCTCATCTATGAGCACGGCGATCATTTCCCTGCAGCGCAATCCCCTGTTGGTACCAATGGGTGCTGCCAGAGGCATGACACAGGCGGCACCGGCATTGACACAGTCGCGGGCCACGTAGAGATCGGCATTGATGTAGGGCAGCACGGTAAAGCCTTCTTTAGCCAGGATTTCCGTTGCCCTGGCCGTGGCGTATCCGTCGGGCAGAAGACGGCGCGTGTCATTGATGACCTCAATCTTGATCCAGTCACCGCAACCGGCAGCCCTGGCAATACGGGCCAGACGCACGGCTTCCTCGGCCGTCCTGGCACCAGAAGTGTTGGGCATAAGACGCATGCCCTGGGGAATATGCCCCATAATACCCCTGCCGCTGTTGTCCACGCGACGCATGGCCACGGTGATAACCTCGGCACCACTGGCCTCGCAGACTGCGGGAATGAGCTCGTCAGAGCGGTATTTACCGGTGCCGATAAAGAGCCTGCTGCGCAGCGTCACCCCGCCGATAATAAATTCATCGGTCATTTCTTGTTACTCCCGGCCACATCTCGCGGCCCTTGTCCATACTCATTCCACGGGATTGGCCAGGGCCTAGCCGCCGCCTACAAAATGAATGATTTCTACGCTGTCACCATCCCCGACAACAGTTTTTTCCAGCGCTGCGGCAGACACGATGGCACCATTGTGCTCAACCACCACACGGGTAGTTTCCACGCCCATACCGAGCACAAGATCGGCCAGCGTGGTCGAGTCTGCCACACGGCGTTCCCTGCCGTTTACAGTCACTCTGACTCCGCTTCCACTTTTGTCTGTCATGTCATACTCCCGGCCTGTGCAGGCCATTACCGCCTCTGCTGACATGCCCTGAATCCAGGATGCATATCCGATGCGGCATAAATTCCGTCAGTCCACCTGCCGCGACATAGGCTGACGGACAGCCAAATTTTTCCCATAAAAAAACCGCCACCTTCAGCAGATGGACGGGGCGGTTTCCATGTGGCGACAAGGCCACGTCGCGTCACCGGACTTCCCTACGGCAGCATTATCTGCATGAGGTCACGGGGTCAGGGTCTCACCCTTTCTCAGCCGCATTTGCCGGCTCCCCCAGCCAGTTCCTATTATGTAGATGTTATCTTATCCCTGCCTTTCGACAAGGGCAAGATGATACCGACATTGGGCAGAGTGATTTCAACAATTTCATTCATCGGCATAGGTGTTGGGAAGATAGTAGCGTAGCCAATGGGCACCCATGCTTGCAAAGATCTCAAATAGGGTATTGTTTATGTTGATTAAAGACTTCCCAATCCGCTGCAATCACCGAAAGCCAAAACCTGACCAAT
>CAZJPT010000027.1:11897-13700 GCA_964547835.1 uncultured Desulfovibrio sp. | reverse complement strand
GAGGTAAAAGTGGTGTATTCAGAGGGTCAGTGTTCCAGTTTCACGAAAATTTAGGTGTTTGTGATGCCCCCAGTTTCGCCCTTTCTCTCATGAGGGTATTCTGAATACGTTTTCGTTCTGGCTTTCAGCTCATGGGGAATCGGCTTCTCTTCGAGCGTCGTTCTGGGTTCTGTTGCAACTGATTGATATTTTATCAAAAGATTTGACAAATACCCAGCAGTCAGACACATGATTTTTTCAGACGTGCGTTCCTTAAGCCCTGTTCGTGAAGCGCACGACAAAGACATTTCCGTCGGACCATGTCGTATGGGCAACGCCCCAGCCCAGACGTTCACAGCCGCGCTGTACCAGGGCAAGCCCGAGACCACTGCCTGGTTTGCTGCTTTGTCCGCGTACGCCGCGCTTGAACATATGCTGCTGCAGTTCGCTGCTGATGGGGCTGGCGGTATCCTTGATGGTCAGTCCGTCCTGGTTCAGCTTGAGTTCGACGCATCCCTTTTCTGTGTAGCGGCAGGCATTGTCCAGCAGATTGGTAAGTACCAGAGAGGCCAGGTCGGGATTGCCTTCGAGCATGAGCCGGTCAGGCAGAGATGCCGTGTAGCTGACGTCACGGTCACCCAGCAGCTCCCGCACGCGATCCTCGCAGGCGCGAGCCAGGGCGCTCATGTCAAAAGTGCGTTGTTCCAGCTGATCAGGCACCCGGGCCAGCAGCAGCATGGTGCGCACGGTGACGGTCATGCTGTCAATGGTGTGAGCCATGCGTTCGATCACCGGCTGCAGACTTTTATCTGTCACACGCGACTCAAGAATTTCCGTAGCTCCCTGCAGGACAGTAAGCGGCGTGCGCAACTCGTGACTCACGTCGCCGGTAAAAAGCTGCTCACGCTCCAGGAAGGCCTTGAGGGAACGCTCTCTGTCCGCAAAGGCCCGTGCCAGCTCACCAGTCTCGTCAGCGCGGTCCAGAAGTTCGGAATCGGCCATGGGCTGCCCCTGACAGATGGCAGTAGTGAGCTTGACGAGAGGTGATACCAGACGCCGGCTTAAATGCACTGAGACAAGCAATGCTGCTACAAGACTCACCAGGGCACAGCCCAGGGCCACATGGAAGAGAGCCGCTTCCACCTCGTTGAGGTCGGTGATTTTGCCAGTTACGGCATAGCAGGCGCCATCCGGCGCCCGACTCACAAAAACGTAGAGTCCGCCACGTACCCGTGTGAGTTTTTGATTTTCCTCGCGAGGACGCAGGTCGTCCGGGATTTCAGAATCGGTGTACCAGGAAACGCGCAGAGACCGGGCCAGGATATGGAGTTCTTCGGGGGGGCTGCCCTGTTCCAGGGAGCGCACCAGCATGCGCATGACAGGCTCCATGTGCCAGGTCAGGATATGCGTGAGGGTATACTGATACGTGACATAGCCGCACAAGCCGAAAACGAGGCAGCTGGAGAGAGAGATGCCGCACAGAGTCAGCGCCAGACGCCGGCGCAGACCGTAGCGCGCCAGCCAGCCAGTCCTGGCGCGAGGCGTATTGGCCCTGGCGGGGTGCGTTATCTCAGTCATCGTCGGCCTTGAGCACGAAGCCCACGTGAGGAATGGTTTTGAGAAGGGGTTTAGCGAAGGGTTTGTCCAATTTGCGGCGCAGCTCGTGAATGTGCGTGCGCAGTGCGTCGCTGTCCGGGGGATTGTCTCCCCAGAGGGCCTGTTCCAGGTTAGCACGGGAAACTACAGCTGGCGCCGCACGTATGAGCTCCTCAAGAATGGTGAAGGCAGAAGGTCCCAGACGCAGGAGCAGTCCTGGGCGGCCCA
>CAZJPT010000027.1:0-11887 GCA_964547835.1 uncultured Desulfovibrio sp. | reverse complement strand
TCGGCAAAGGTGATACTATTTTTTGTCTGACGTCCGGATGAGCGGCGCACCAGAGCGCGCAATCTGGCGTCGAGTTCCTTCATGGAAAAAGGTTTGACAAGGTAGTCGTCAGCGCCGGTATCCAGACCAGCCACGCGGTCTGCCACAGTGTCCCTGGCCGTGAGCATGAGAATGGGCACAGCGTTTCCGTGCTCCGTGCGCAGGGAGCGGCACACGGACAAGCCGTCAATGCCGGGCAACATTATGTCCAGCACGATCACATCATAGCTGTTTTCCGTAGCCAGGCGCAGCCCGGCCGTACCGCTGACGGCATGATCGAGCTCATAGCCCAGAGGCTCAAGAAAGGCGTAGAGGTTGGCGGCGATGTCCGCATTGTCCTCCACAACAAGAACGCGTATGGCCCTGGTGCGCATGTATGACTCCGCGGACCCGCCACTGGGCGGGCCCGGCTAACGGAATAACGATGGAGGCGGGGCTAGCGCACAACCTCCAGATAATCCACGTCCAGTTCTACATGACTGTAATCACGGTCGACCTCGCCTATCAGGCGGACACGGGTCTCGGGGGTAACGGTCATGCCGCGGAAATCCTTGTCATCAATGTCCACAACTATACTGCCGGTATGGTCGCGGAAGGTATAGCGGTCGCGGGAGATACGGTTGATGATATGCCCCTCCAGGGCGCAATACGTGTCGTCGCGGGCTTTGAGAGCCATGGCCACGGTGGAGCAGCCGTCAGGAGCGCCTGTGGGACCGGAAAATCCGCCGTGATGTTTGTAGCCGCCGGAACCTGGGCCGAAGAAACCACTGTCCTGAGGCGCCGGGCCGGGAGTGGGATCCGCGGCGATGACCAGGGAAGGCAGGGCGAGCGCCGCAGTGAGAATGAGAGCAGTAAGAACGCGCATGGAAAAACTCCTGAATTGCATGTTGTGTTGTTGTCTGCGTATGGCTGTCTGTATGGTGTCATGTCTTGGACGCGACAGCCTTCACAGGGCTGGCGCATCATAAGAAGGACGTCAGCGGACAATTTCAAGGGACTCGACGTCAACTCCCATACCGTCGCGGTCAAGGTCCACCTGACCGATGATGCGTACCAATGTTTCTGACGTGACGGTCTGACCGCGGAAGCGTTTTCTGTCAATGTCCACAACTACGGTACCGGATTTGTCGCGGAAAGCATACCGATCGTAGCCCCGTTGTTCGATGAGGTGTCCGGTGAGTTCGCAGGGTGTGCCGATATAGGCGCCGGGCACCTGGGCGGCCTCGGTAACGCGCATGACGCCCTTGTGATGAAAGCCTCCGTGCCCGCTGGATCGTCCTTGGGACTGCGGACTGGCTTCTTCGCCGCGATGGGCGAGCGCAGGCGGGGGACATGTCAGCAACGCGGCCAGCAGGAGTACGATGAGTTTGCGCATGAGTATTGCCTCCTTGCCGGCAGGGTCCGGGAACACAGAACGGAGTGCTGGTGTGTTTACCGTCATGCGCCCGGGATGTTGCTCCCAGCCGGACGGTACACATCCATTGGCTGAGGGTGTGTCAGAAACGGTGCGTATCGCATTGGAAAAGATGCTGTGATTGAGGCACAAGCCAGGTATTCTGTCGCGCATGGGTGGCACCAGGACCTTCAAGCCTCAACCTGCAGGGGATCGGCTCAGTTGCCACGGTATTCGGGATCTTTTGTGTCAGGCGCCGGAGGGGTGGCATCACCATACCAGCAGGGACCCTGGTGCCAGCCGCGAGCATCATGCCAGCCGCGGCCACGGCCGTCATGCCAGCGGGAGCTGTGCCCGTCGCGCCAGGCATAAGGGCATTTCTGCGGTACCTCATAAGCAATTTGACGGTGATAGCCACCGCGATGACCTCCACCGTGGTAAGCGAACACAGTGGCGGGAAGTGCGAGGGTGGCGACCAGGAGAAGGATAGAAAGAGTACGCATAGGTTAGCTCCTTGGTGTAGCGATATAGGTACAACGGGAAGACATGGCAGCCGCTGTATCCTTGTGGCCACTCTGCACGATGAGGTGTGAAGAAAGCGTGAAGATAACAAAAATAATTTACCAGATTCGGCGTAAAGCCCTCGCTTGAGCGATGGGGATATAAGCCGCTTCCGTGCAAGCGGGATATTTTGCTTGCGTTAGATACTTATATGCTGTACAGCATGTAGCATGAAGTACAAGACAAGCAGCAAAGTAGTCTATTCCTGCAAATATCATGTAGTTTGGTGCCCAACGTACCGTCGCAAGGTTTTAATCGATGGCGTGGACATCAGACTGAAAGAGCTTATCTCTGAAATTTGTCGACAATACAGCTTCGACCTGTTGAAGCTTGAAGTCATGCCAGACTATGTTCATCTGCTGATTGAAGTGCCTCCGCAATTCGGCATACACAAAGCAATTAAACGGATAAAAGCCATAACCTCGCGAGAGCTGAGAAAGGAGTTTTCCTGGCTCTGCTCGCGGCTGTCGTCTTTGTGGACAAATTCATATTTTGTCTCAACCGCCGGCGGCACTCCTCTGGCTGCCATTAAGCACTATATCGAGAACCAGAAGAAGGTATAGACATGAGATTGCCCGAATAGAAGACAGGGCACCCTCGTTTCAAACATAAGCATGGCGGCAAAAAGAGCTATACAGGCAAAGGCGTCGCTCAGAATCCGCTGGTGAACGCTGCAAGAAATATCTTATGCCAAGGTTGCGTATTGCTGCGCAAAAAACAGGGCAGGATATGCCCAAATCTACGCTCGTGGACATTGTGCAGGACCTTCGAGGCGAAAGCCGGGGAGGCTGCGATGGAAGATGCGGGAATCCTCGCCTTCAGGCGTGGGGTAGTGTCAACGCGACGCCAAGAACACCACCGGGGAACAGGAGGTCCGCGTCGTCCTGCGCGACCTGCAGGAGCAGATCGAAGGCGAAGCATTTCATCTTCAGCGGGCAAATCGTCCGGGGCATCATGTTCTTTGCCAGCCCTTCCCTGAAAAAAGCGCAGCTGCGCATTCCCCAGCTTGTGCAGCTTTCCCGGAAGAAACACTATGACCATGCGGCATAAAGCAAAAAAGTCCGACTAACTGAGAATGGTTGCCAGTCTTGCAAGAACCTCATCCATAATGGCGGACGGTACCTGTTCCAGCCGCCTGCCTGATCTCGCCCGCAAGTCCAGTGCCCGGGGCTGATCACAACGAATCACTCCTGTGGTGCGTGTGCCACATCCACTGAGCGACACGGCGAATCCTGCGGTACGGGCAAAATTTCCCCCGCTGGTGATCGGCAGCACTACAGGAACCTGCGTCACGCTGTTGAACTTGTCGGGAGAAATCACCAGCACCGGTCGCCTTCCCTGCTGTTCATGCCCTTCTGCAGGGTCAAGCGTCACCAGATAAATATCACCACGCCGCATCAGATCAGCTCTCCGCCCCTGGCTCCCGACCCGGTCCACACACCATCCTCCGAGGAAAGCGGCGCGGAAGGATCGCACTGGGCCAGCAGCTCCTGCAGGCTGTACTTCTTCCTGACATTCGGCTCAATGATCAGACGCCCGGATTCCACGGCCATACTTACCGATGTCCCCGATTCCATTCGCAGCATTTCCAAAATGGCAGGAGGAACGGCCAGCATCACTGAACCGCCGACTTTTCTCAAATGAGCTGTGTACATCGTCAGCCTCCACAAGTTATATCTTTATATAACCTGTAATCACCAATATGACAAGTCCCCTGCTTCAATACCGCACAGGAGAGCAGGCATGACGCGACTCGTACAAATTGTTACGCAGGGTTCATAAAGACCAGGGCAGCACATGCTGCAAGTTGCGTCTTCGCTCACTGCGTGAACAAATGCCACAGACTGCAGGGCGCACGCTGTTCCTATGTTTTTTTCATGGCCGCCCGGAGTCAGAAACACACAGGCCAGGAAAATGTCAGCCGCTGCGCTTGTTTGCGGGCGTCGAGCGTCGCTGTGTCGCTGTCTGAGTCACCGTCTGCCTGGGGCGCGAACTGCCTGCGGGCGCAGAGCTTTCCTTGACCTGTCTGCGCAAGGAGAGACAGGGCGAGATGGTGCCGTCCGCTATCATGCGCCGCCGCAGGCTCACGAGTTTTCTGGCTATGGCAGTGATATCGCCGGCTGCGGGGCTGTCTGGATAGAGGCGCAGCAGCGGCTGGCGGCGGGAGACAGCGTCCTGGACGCTTGTGTCATGACGGATGGCGCCGATCATTTTCGGCGTAAACTGCAAAAATTTGCGGCAGGCAGCACCAAGACGCTGGCGTGTCAGGGTGACTTCAGACTCCGTAAAGACATTGTTTACGCAGACATAGATGGCGTCCAGGCGGTGGGCTGTGTGCAGCACCTTGATGAGCGCGTAGGCGTCAGTGAGCGCCGTTGGCTCGGGCGTCGTCACCACAAGGCGCGTGGATGCGGCCCTGGCCAGCAGACGCACGGTCTCGGACAGGCCTGCACCGAGATCAAGGAGCACGTAGTCGTGCTTCTCGGCCAGAGGGCGGATGGCCTTGATCAGTTGCTGACAGGCGGCCTGATCCAGACCTGCCTGGGTGCCAGTCCCGGAAGCCGCGGGCAGGACGTTTACACCCGATGGATCGGCATGCATGGCCTGAGCCAGAGTCGCCTTGCCCTGCAGCACATCCCAGAGCGTGTACTTGGGATTGAAGCCCATGAGCACGTCGACGTTGGCCAGCCCCAGATCGCCGTCGATAACGAGCACACTGGCGCCTGACTGCTGCAGTGCCAGGGCGAGATTAAGAGTGACGTTGCTCTTGCCGACGCCGCCTTTTCCGCTGAGAATGGCGACGCTGAGTGTCTGTGCGGGCATGGCTGAGACTCCGGGATGGGCGTTGTACGCGGGCGTGCGGCCCGGTCAGGATCGCAGGGGAGAGAGCAGGAAGGAGCGCTCGTCGCAGGTGACTCTGGCCGGATCATGCTCCTGCCTGTGCGTCAGAGTCACGCGCCGCGCCCGGGCACCGGGCTCGCAGAGTTCAAGACGTCTGCCGACCTCTTCAATGACGGACGCCGGATTCGCATTTTCCCAGAGCGCAGCGGGTAGGGTGACCAGCAGCGCGGCCACGCCCATGTTCTGGACATCTGGCAGTGACAGTATCTTCCGCAGGCGAGCCTGCGCAAGGGATGGACTTGCGCCGGGAAGGTGCAGGCCACTTGTGTGTCTGTCCAGAGCCAGAACACTGTCACACTCCTGGGCAATGCGGGCCAGCAGGGTCGGGATGTCTGCAGGCGTTGCGCCGGGAGCCGGATGGAGCCGCAGCAGGATGAGCTGTGATTCATCCAGACCGCGCAGGGCGCGCCGGCGCTCCCGGCTGAACAACTCCAGCAGCTCGTGTGTCGCAAATATCCCGTCCCTGGGCACGCCCTTACTCCTTTGCCTTGTGGTTCTGCTCGTACTTGTAGAGCAGATAGGCGTGTGTGAAACCATCGATGTCGCCGTCCAGGACGGCGTCAACGCTGGTAGATTCATAGCCCGTGCGATGATCCTTGATGAGCCGGAAGGGCTGCAGGGTATAGGTGCGGATTTGGCTGCCGAAGGCGATGGCCTCCTTGCTGGCGTATGTGGCCTGGCGTTCGGCGTCGCGCTTTTCCAGCTCCATGTTGTAGAGGCGGGCCATCAGGATGCGCATGGCACTGTCCTTGTTATGGTGCTGGCTGCGCTCATTCTGGCATTGAGCCGTGATGCCTGTGGGAATGTGCGTGATGCGCACCGCCGAAGTGGTGGTGTTGACCCCCTGTCCTCCGGGGCCAGAGGAGCGGAAGGTGTCGATGCGCAGATCCGACTCCTTGACGTCCAGCTTGATGTCATTGCCGACGTCGGGAATCACGTCTACAGACGCGAAACTCGTGTGCCTGCGGCCCGATGAGTCAAAGGGCGAGATGCGGATAAGACGGTGTATGCCGCGCTCGGACCTGAGCTGCCCAAAGGCGTACGGGCCCTCGATGCGCAGGGTGACGCGTTTGATGCCAGCCTCGTCACCTGGCAGGCAGTCCAGTTCCTCGTACTTGAAGCCGTGTCTGGCTGCCCAGCGCACGTACATGCGCTGCAGCATCTCGGCCCAGTCCTGGGCCTCTGTGCCGCCGGCACCAGAATGCACTTCCAAAATGGCGTTCTGCGCGTCTTCCTCGGCGCCGAGCAGGGTTACCATTTCCGTGTCGTCAAGCCTGGCACAGAGGTCGTTGCACTGACGCTCGAGCTCGGCGACAAGCTCTTCGAGCTCCTTGCCATCAGCCATGGCGCACAATTCCTGCAGCGCTCCCATATCATCGTGACAGGTTTTGAGGGCTGTGTAGCGGGCGTCATTGGCCTCAAGGCGGCTCTTTTCCTGGAGCAGGGGCTTGAGGGCCTCGTGATTGTCCCAGGCGCCGGGCTCGGCCAGTTTCTTTTCTATCACGGCCAGTTTGTCCCTGGTGCCCGTGACGTCAAAGACGCCTCCAGAGAGTTTCAAAGCGTTTGTTCAATTCCTGACAGCGGGGGAGAAGTTCATTAAGTTGCAGCATGTTTTTTCTCTTTTCTTGTCGTTGACCATATGAGTCCGGCACAGAGCAGGGCGCATATGGCTGGAAGAATGTAGAAGACATTGTGGAAAGAGCTGGTTTGTGCCGTTATGCGGGCACTGGCCCACAGGGCTCCGGCCTGAAACTGCGGTCCCTGGAAGACCAGACGGCCGCGGTTGTCGAAGACTGCCGAGATACCGGAATTGGTACAGCGTACGAGCCAGCGGTTCTGCTCCAGGGCGCGCAGACCGGTGAGAGCCAGATGCTGCCAGGGAGCAGCCGTGTCACCGAACCATGCGTCGTTGCTCACGTCCACAAGCACGTTGGCGCCCTTTTCCACGCGATCCTGGGCAAGCCAGGGGAAGACAGCCTCATAACAGATGAGAGGCCCAAGGGCCAGGCGCCCCATGTGCAGGGGGGCAGTGCGCGTGCCCTCGGCATAGGCACCTACCTGCTGCAGCAGTCCGGCCAGAAAATTCCAGCGGAAGAAGGAAGGCACGTATTCCCCGAAGGGAACCAGATGTTCCTTGTCGTAGCTGCCGGCGGGAAGGCCATCCTCGTTGAGGAGCCAGAGCCTGTTGTAGGTCAGGATGGAGCCGTCAGGAGCGCGCTCAGCTGCCGGCGCGCCGGTGAGCAGGGGCACGTGGTATTGACGTGTGAGCTCCATAAGCTGCAGCGTGTGGCGTGAGCTGGGCAGATTGAACGGCATGGCCGTCTCAGGCCAGATCACAAGAGCACGGGCGGCCCGGCTGGCGTTGTCAGTCGTGTCCGCGCCGGCAATGGCCCTGTCAAGGGCAGCGCTGGTCAGGGACACGTACGTGTTCACCGTGTTCTGGCGGAAGCTCTCCTCCCATTTCTGGTTCTGATCTATGTTGCCCTCTACCAGCAGCACAGGAAAGGCGTCGGGATCAGGATCAGGCACAGGCAGGTCCAGCGCAGTCCGCCCGGGGCTGTTCTGTGCCATGACAGGGTTCAGGCTTGTGATCAGGACACCGTAGCCGCTGAGGCACAGAGCCAGCAGAGCGCCGGCCATGACGCAGCGGGGACGGCGTGCGAGGACGCCGCCGCCCAGAGCCAGGGCTGCGGCAGCCCAGAGGGAGCCCGTAAGCGTCGCGCCAAGGACGTCAGCGGCCTGCATGGTCCACGTCCAGGGAGCCAGGGCGCCGGACAGGGGCAGCCAGGGAAAACCAGCCACAAGAGCATAGATCCACTCGAGAAAATACCAGCACAGCCCCATGGCCAGTGCAGAACGCGCCATGATCGGGCGCCACAGCCGGCGGCAGACCACGGCGAAGACAGCCGCCTGTGTGGCCAGAACCAGACAGACCAGCAGCGCGCAGGCAATGGCTGCGGGCACAGGCAGACCGCCCACCCGGGACATGGGAACACAGAGCCAGTATAGCGTGAGGGCGTGTCCACAGGATGCGGCAGCCCAGGCGCGTCCGAAGGCCTGCCTGTCTGAAATGGCACCCAGACCAAGCAGGGCCGCGCCCAATGGATAGAGCAGGACCAGCAGGGGCAGCGAAACGGGCATGCCCGGAAACGCCAGACACAGCCCCGCCATGGTGCACGCTGCAGCAGCCCGGGCAGGTATCAGCGCCGATTCAACGTTCATCAGAAAAACCGGCGCCTGGCAGCGGGAAAGCTGGCCTGATGCGCCACCTCCTTGTGGAAAATTCGAAAGCAGATGAGGGACGCAGGGCGCGTTCAATCCTGGTTGCCTGCAGTTCCGGGAGCATCACCGGCCGTTTCCTGGACGGCCTTTTTCATACTGAGGAGCTTGATATGCTTCTTGTCGGCGTCAAGTACGGTAAAGGTCCAGCCCTTGTGGGTAAAGACCTCGCCGATGACAGGCACGTGGCCAGCCTCCATGGTCAGGTATCCGCCTATGGTGTCCACGTCTTCGGACTTGATGTCAGGCCCCACCTCGGCAAGATCCTCGAGATACACGCGCGAGCTCAGCTCGTAGAGGCCGTCTCCCATGCTGCGGATCTCGTCCTTGGCCGGTTTGTCGTGTTCGTCCTCGATTTCGCCCACGATTTCCTCAAGCACATCTTCAATGGTGATGAGCCCGCTGGTTCCGCCGTACTCGTCCAGAGCAATGGCAATGTGCTGCTTGCGGGAGCGGAACTCCTGCAGCAGGGAAGATACGCGTTTGGTCTCGGGCACGAAGAAGGGATCGCGCATGATGCTGGCGACCGGGGTGTCGAGCCTGCTGGTGTCCGCGAAGCAGGTAAGCAGATCCTTGGCGTGCACCACGCCTACAATATTGTCCCTGTTGTCCCTGTACACGGGCAGGCGCGAGTGACCGGACGTGAGCACAGCCTCAGCCACCTCCCGCAGGGGCATGTCGTCCGCCACGCAGTCTATGTCAGCGCGCGGTGTCATGGTGTCCTGCACCTTCAAGTCGTCAAAACGCAGGATGCCGAGGAGCATGGAGCTTTCCTCGGGCTCCACTTCCCCTTCGCGGCGGGCGTCAAGAATGGCCCGTTCCAGGGTTTCTTCGGGGTCGTGAGTGAAAAGTTGACCAAGTCGGCTCCAGATGCTTGTACTGTGGCCTGAACTGCCGCTGTCCAAAATCGGCTCCTTTGTTGAGATTCATGAAAAAAGCGCCAGGTCCCGGGGCCGGACGAAAAGTTTGCGTACCAGGGGCTTGTGCCGGAGCGTCAGGCATCCCTGAAAGGGATGGCCTGCAGCAACTGCCGTCACGTGTCGCGCCTGCCGTCACGTGTCGCGGCGACCGGTGTGAACACATTTTTTTCTGCCGACAGTGTGAGCACCGCACGGCACGTGTTCGTCTGCATTTTCCCGGTTCCGGCACCCTTTCGTCCCCGTTCCTCAGAGCGGGTTTTCCGGCCGTCGCTGGAGGCGGATAATAGCCCCCGTCTGCGTCTTCGGTCAACAAGGTCTGCAAGGTGTTACAGTTGTTCAAGGAGGCATTACTCCCGGCTTTGCGGGCTCCTTCCTGCTCCCTGGTCAGCAACGGCTTTGTTTTCGCCCCTGGCCGGGGGACGCAGACGCAGCAGGCCCATTTTGTGCAGATGGATTTCGAGGCAGTCCACGGCAGCAGGCGTGACGCCTGAGATGCGTCCGGCCTGACCGAGACTTGCTGGCCGCACACGATTGAGCTTTTCCACCACCTCATTGGAGAGGCCGGCCACGGCACTGTAGTCCAGCTCGTCAGGCAGGGACGTCTGCTCAAGGCGAAGGCTGCGGGCGACCATGATGCGCTGTCGGGCCATGTAGCCGGCGTACTTGACGTCGGACTGCACGGTCAGTCTTGTGAAGTCGTCCACGTCCTGCAGCATCTTGTCAAGGTCCGGAGACAGGAGGCGAAGATCCTCCAGTGTCACCTCGGGACGACGCAGCACTTCGGCAAGCGTGAGACCGGTCAGGGAGGCCGGCGAATTTGCCAGAGTCGCATTTTGCGGAACGCGGGTGCCTTCCAGACAGGCAGTCACACGTGCACACGCATCGCGGCGCCTTGCAAAGACGTTCCAGCGTGCGTCATCTACCAGACCAAGTTCGCGTCCTCTGGGCGTGAGCCTCATGTCAGCAGTATCTTCGCGCAGCAGCAGACGATGTTCGGCCCTGGATGTGAACATGCGGTATGGCTCAAGCGTACCTGAGGTCACGAGATCATCAACCAGCACAGCCATGTAGGCCTCGTCGCGGCGCAGCAGGAAGGGCGGCAGTCCGCGCAGGCGACAGGAGATGTTCAGAGCCGCCCACAGACCCTGGGCCGCAGCTTCCTCGTAGCCCGATGTTCCGTTGATCTGACCGGCCAGCCACAGACAACTGCAGGCCTTGGTTTCCAGGGTTTTGTGCAGTTGCACGGGGTTGGCGTAGTCGTATTCGATGGCGTACCCGGGTCTGGTGAGCAAGGCGTGCTCGAGACCGGGGATGGAGTGAATCATGCGTGTCTGGATGTCCAGGGGCAGGCTGGTGGACAGACCGTTGCAATAGTATTCGGCGCGGTCAAGCCCCTCTGGTTCCAGGAAGACGTGATGGCGTTCACGATCCGGGAAGCGGGCGATCTTGTCTTCAATTGAAGGGCAGTAGCGGGCACCCGTGCCCTTGATAACACCTGTGAAAAGCGGAGAGCGCTCAAAACCCTCGCGGATGATGTCGTGCGTGGCCTGACTGGTATGCGCGACGTAGCAGGGAATTTGCTTGAGAGACGGTCCGGGACCACAGAAGCTGAACTGCGGCAGGGGGTTGTCCGAGAACTGGCTCTGCAGTCTGTCAAAATCTATACTGCGGCCGAGCAGGCGCGGCGTGGTGCCGGTTTTGAGACGACCAAGCTGCACGCCTAGTCCGGCGAGGCTGGCACTGAGTTCCGTGGCCGGCTCGTCACCCAAGCGTCCGGCGGGCATGTTGATAAGGCCTATGTGGATGCGCCCGGAGAGAAAGGTGCCAGTAGTGACCAGTACGTGCCGCGCAGCAAAGCTCAGTCCCTGACGGGTGCGCACACCGGTGACGCGGGCGTCGTCGTGGTCAAGGGCTGTCACCTGATCCTGCCAGATGGTCAGGTGCTTCAGGGAGAAAAGCGTGCGACGCACACTCTGCATGTAGGAAGCTCGATCCATCTGGCCGCGAGTGGCGCGGACAGCCGGTCCCTTGCTGGAGTTAAGGACACGCATCTGTATGGCCGATGCATCGGCCCACAGGCCCATGCGTCCCCCCAGGGCGTCTATTTCGCGCACCATGTGTGTCTTGGCCAGGCCGCCTATGGCCGGGTTGCAGGAAAGATGGCCCAGTCGGTCCAGGTTGCCGGAGATGAGCAGAGTCTCGTGTCCCAGGGTGGCCAAGGCTGCCGCAGCCTCACATCCGGCGTGGCCGCCACCGACCACAATGCAGTCAAAGGGCCGCATCATGCGTTCTTCCCGGGGATGAGACGTGCAAGGATGCGGGCATCCCGCAGCGTGCTGGTGATGAAGCCGGACCCGTTCGGTTCATGGGGACGATTGAAAATGGTGCTCCACACGCAGCCTGGCAGGCCGGCCTGACGCAGCAGCGCGACTACGGTGGCGTCAGTTAAACCGACACAGGTGGGATTGACGACCTCCCGGGACAGCTCTTCGTTAAGGAGGCACATCACGGGCCAGGTAAGGTCAGTAGATGTGGGAGCAAGATACATGGCTGTTTCCACCTCGGCCACACAGTCGTGGGAAGCCAAAGCTTCATTGACCAGTGTGCGGGCCTGCTCAAGGACATCCGCGGGGAGCACGTCAGGCAGACTGCGGAAGTCCACCCGGAAGACATTGCTGCCAGGCAGGATGTTGACTGCGTTTATGTTTTGTTCACAGAGGGGTGTAGATAAATTTTATTAGCTGTATTTCCCGGGTTTAGCTTTCTAACTATGTTCGCTAGTAAGAGGACTCCG
>CAZJPT010000026.1:0-13815 GCA_964547835.1 uncultured Desulfovibrio sp. | reverse complement strand
GGAATCCCCCGCCTTCAGGCGGGGGAGGATGTCAATCTATCTTTTCTTCGTCAGGGAGCCGGCACCTTCACCGCTTCAGCTTCCGCTTCTGGCGCTGGAGTCTTTTCCGCACGCAGACCAGCAGTGCCCTTGCGTTGCGCTTCCACAAGTTCATCAGTGTCAATGATGGGGAAGGACGGTTTCTCACCGGGTTCCTCCCAGCCGCCACCAAGCGCCATACACACACTGACTATGTTCGCAAGACGATTTTGCAGGGCATTCGCCAGACTGAGCTCGGCAGAGAACAGTTCGCGCTCGGCGTCGAGCACCGTCAGGTAGTCGGTGTAGCCGTTGTCATACTGCAGACGCGCTATGTTGCTGGCACGGCGCAGGCTGTCCACCTGCTCCTGCATAGCCTTGACAACGTTGTTGTATTCCTGCTGCGCAGTGAGCGTGGTGCGCACGTCGCGGAAGGCTTCCATGACCGTCTGCCTGTAGGTTGCGATAGCCTCGTCCTTCAGGGCCTCCTCGTTCTTGAGGTTGTACCACAGGCTGCCGCCACTGAATAAAGGCAGACTCACGGCAGCGCCGTAACCCCAGGTAGCGGAGGAATCCAGGAAGAGGTTGCCGACGCCTGCGGCCAGCGTGCCAAGAGCGGCCGTCAGGGAAATCGTGGGGAAGAAGCGAGCACGAGCCTCGCCGATACCGGCGTTGGCAGCCATAATGCCAAACTCGGCGGCCCTGATGTCTGGTCTTCGCAGCAGCAGATCAGAGGGGAGGCCCTCAGGCAGTACAGGCGGCGTGGGCAGCTTGTCCAGGGTCGAGCCGCGCTCGGGGCTCTGCCAGATCTCTCTGGGAGAACGGCCAATGAGCACCTGCAGGGATGCTTCGGCGCTGTCCAGCTGCATGATGTCCGTGTGCCCTGTCTCCCTGGCCGTCTCCACTTCCGCCCAGGCGCGCCGCCCGTCGTGCTCGGTGAGCTCACCCAGGCGATAGCGGCTGGTATAGATGCGGAAGGCGTCCTCACGCGTCTTGAGGGTGCGTTTGGCGATGGCCAGCTGCATGTCATAGGACAGCATGGCGAAGTAGCTCTGGCAGACCTGACCGGCAATGGAGAGTCGCAGGGCCTCATGGCTGAGCACGGTCTGCAGAAGCACATTGGTCAGTCTGGTGTACGAGTTGCGGGTCGCACCCCAGAAGTCAAGTTCCCAACTAGCCGAAAGCTGCCCCTGGTATGTCGTGTACCACTTGCTCGTGGTCATGTGCGGGCCAAAGGACGAGTTGGGCTGCTTCTCGGACACACCGGTGGCGTCAGCACTGGCGCCAGCGACAGCCGACGGCCACAGCGTCGCGGAACCAACGCCAGCCTGAGCAGCCGCAGAGCGGATACCGGCCATGGACCCGGCCAGGTCCTGGTTATAGACCAGCGCTTCCTCGACCATGCGGTTAAGGACAGGGTCATTGAACAGCTTCCACCACTGCGTATCCAGCGGCGTGGAGGCTGGGGTCAACTTTGTCCAGGCCTCAGGAATGTCCATTTTGGGCTGTTCATAGTCCGGCGCAAACGAGCAGGCCGACACCGTGACTCCCAGCACAAGGCAGACAATCAATCTGGAAAGGATTGCAAACACTAGGCGTTAACCTCCTCTTCCTCACTGCCTCTGCCCTTGTTGGGGTCGGACTTGCCCCTGAGCACCAAAGACGCCTTGGTAACCAGAACAAAGAAGAGCGGAATAAACAATGTGGCAATGCATGTTGAGAACAGCATGCCGCCGATAACAGCCGTACCGATGGCGTGCCGGCTGTTGGCTCCGGCGCCGGTGGAGATGGCTAGAGGCACAACGCCCAGAATGAAGGCCAGCGAAGTCATGATAATGGGACGGAAACGCAGGCGAGCCGCGTGCATGGCGGCCACGCCCAGCTCGCGTCCTTCACGCCAGGCAGTAACGGCAAACTCGACAATCAATATAGCATTTTTGGCTGAAAGGCCAATTAGTGTCACCAGAGCCACCTGGAAGTACACGTCGTTGGACAGGTCACGCGCCCAGGTAGCCGCGAAAGCGCCCAGCACACTGAAGGGAACAGATGCCAGAACGGCAATGGGCAGTGACCAGGACTCATACTGGGCGGCCAGGATCAGGAAAACCATGACCAGAGCCAGAATAAAGATAACGGTCGTGTCAGCGGTGGACAGCTTTTCCTGCAGGGAGGAACCAGCCCAGCCAAGACTGTAGCCCGTAGGCAGCACCTTGAGGGCCGTCTCTTCAATGGCGTTGAGCGCCTGGCCGGAAGTGTAGCCTTCAGCGGGGTTGCCCATGATACGGGCCGCTGGGAAGGCATTATAGCGGTCCACGGCCTGCGGTGCCGTGCGGCGCTCCAGGGTCATGATGGCAGAGAGGGGCAGCATCTCGTTGTTTGCGTTGCGGACATAGACGTCGTCAATGTTTTCTGATTTCACCCTGTAGCCGGGCTCTGCCTGCATGCGCACCTGGAAGGTTCTGCCCATGTAGTTGAAGTCGTTTACGTAATAGGTTCCGAACACACCCTGCATGGCAGTAAAGGCCTCACTCAGGGTAATGCCCATGTCCTTGCAGCGTTCACGGTCCAGATTGGCATAAATCTGCGGTGCAGTGGTACTGAAGAGGTTCTGGCAGGAACCTATTTCGGGACGCTTCAGAGCCTCGGCACATAATTGCGTGGTGTACTGTTCAAGGGCCTGCAGCGTGTCACTGGCGCGCATCTGTATGTAGCCTTCAAAACCGCCGGTATTGGACATGCCGGAAATGGCCGGCGGCGAGAAGCCTAGTATGATGGCCGAAGGCTGTATGGCGTTAAGTCTCATGAGACGGCCCGTGAGCGCAGTGTCGTCCATGCCTGGTCTGGTGCGTTCGCTCCACGGCCGGTATGAGAAGAATATCGTGGCGTAGTTGGACTTAACCGAGGAACTCAGCATATCGAAGCCGGCAACGACCACAGTGGACTGGACGACATCCTTTTCCTCAATGGCAAAATCTTCGATAAGACGCGTGATCTCCAGGGTACGGTGCAGTGATGCACCATCGTCAAGAAAGGTCACGGACATCGAGTAGCCCTGATCTTCATTGGGCACCATGGATGTAGGAACAATGGAGCTCAGCCAGACAAGCAAGGCCACCACGCCGGCCACAAGCCCCATGGAAAAGACGGGCCTGTTCTTGATGACGCGCACTGTGCGCACATAGCTGTGCGTGCACTTGGTAAACAAGTAGTTGAATGCCACGAAGAAGCGCAGGACCTTCTCATGGCCATGAGGCTTGAGCATCAGGGCGCACAGCGCCGGCGTCAGTGTCAGCGCCACAATGCCCGAGAGCACCACCGACACAGAGATGGTGACGGCAAACTGCTTGTACATCTGACCGGCCAGACCGCCCATGAAGGAGACCGGAATGAACACTGAGCAAAGCACGAGCACAATGGCGATAAGGGCCGAGGTAACTTCATGCATGGCCTTGGCCGCAGCCTCCCTGGGCGGCAGGTGCTCGGTGGCCATGATGCGCTCTACGTTCTCAAGCACAACAATGGCGTCATCGACCACGATACCGATGGCCAGCACAAGACCGAAGAGCGTCAGCGTGTTGATGGAGTAGCCCAGCGCCAGCATACCGGCAAAGGTGCCAATGACGGAGACAGGCACGGCAATGCAGGGAATAACCGTGGCACGCCAGTTCTGCAGGAAGAGATACACCACCAGGAAGACCAGGATCATGGCTTCCACCAGGGTGCTGATAACTTCCTTGATGGACTCTATCACGAATTCGTTGGTGTCAACGGGCACGTCAATGATCATGCCCTCGGGCAGCTCCTTGCGCAGTTCCTCAATTCTGGCTGTGACGCGGTCGCCTGTGGCGATGGCGTTGGCGCCAGGAAGCAGGTAGATACCGGCCATACGGGAGATGTGACCGTTGTAGTAACCCTGAACGGCATAGGACTCGGCGCCGAGTTCGACGGTGGCAATGTCCCTGAGCAGCAGATGCGAACTGTCCTCACCAGTACGGATGATGACGTTTTCAAACTCTTCCTTGGAAACCAGACGCCCCTTTGCGTCAATCTGCCAAGTCAGCATCGTGTCCTTGGGCGTTGGCATGTCACCCATACGGCCTGGAGCAAACTGCTGGTTCTGATCGGAAATTGCTGCAGCTACGTCGCTGACAGTCACCTGATACTTGGCCATGAGATCGGGCTTGAGCCAGATGCGCATGGAGTAGTCCGAGGGACCGAAGCTCGAGGCATCACCAACACCTTCAATACGCTTCACTTCGTCAAGGACGTTGAGCTCCAGGTAGTTGGCCAGATAGATGTCGCTGTAACGGTCATCTGTAGAGTATATGGCCACCAGCTGCAAGAAGGATGGTGAACGCTTGGTCACCGTGATGCCCTGACTACGGACGATATCCGGCAGCAGCGTCTGGGCAAGGTTAACCTTGTTGTTAACGTTCACCAGCGCCATGTCGGGGTTGGTGCCCAGCGAGAAGTATACGTTGAGCATGGCGATGCCGGCGCCAGACGAGCTGGTTGACTGCATGTAGAGCATGTCCTCAACGCCGTTGATCTGCACTTCCAGAGGGGCTACTGCCGTGTCGGCGATAGTCTGGGCGGACGCGCCGGGATAGGTGAGCTGTACGTTAACACTGGGCGGCACCAGGTCCGGGTACTGCGCAATGGGCAGTACCTGCATGGCAATAGCGCCACACAGCGTAATAATAATGGAAATGACGCTCGACAGGATCGGGCGTCGGATAAAGATACTTGGTCTGACAGACGCTGGCATCTGGACTTACCTCTCTGTGGCTACCTTGCGTCCGCCGGCTGCTCCGCGGCGTTGCCGCTGGGATCGTCGTAGCGGACGACAGCGCCATCACCTACCTTGAGAATGCCGTCCACAATGATGCGTTCGCCACCCTTGAGACCACTCTCAACCAGGTAATCTTTGCCAATGGCAGTGGACAGCTTCACCTCGGTACGGTGCACCTTGTTCTCGGCATCAACCACCATGACGAAGGTACCGGTGTCGGTAATCTGCACGCCAGTCTGCGGTACCAGAACTGCATTCACGAGCACGTCGCCATTCATATACACGCGCACGTACTGTCCGGGCATAATGGTATTGTCGGCGTTTTCGAAAGAGGCTCTGGCTCTGATAACGCCGGTAGTCACCTGGACCTGGGAATCAATAAAGTCGATGACCCCAGCGCGTGCGTACATGCTGCCGTCAAGCAGACGAATCCTGGCCTCATAAATATTGTTCTCCGGGAAGCGCAGACGCCCCTCGCGCGCAAGCTGCTGACGGAACATGCGCTCCTGAGCGGAGATGGAAAAATCGATAAACATGGGATCCGTCTGGTTGACAATGGTCAGCAGGGAATTGTTGGCAACCAGGTTGCCTACCGTCACCTGCTCCTTGGACGTGTAGCCGGACACGGGAGCGACTACCTGGCAGTAGTCGAGGTTGATTTGGGCCTGGCGTAGCGCAGCCCTGGTGCTTTCATAGCTGGACAGCGCCTGATCACGATCCTTCTGGGAAACGGCATTGGCTCTGTAGAGGGGGCGAATTCTGTTCCATTCGCGCTCTGCGTTCATGAAGGCGGCCTGAGCCTCTTCATACGCGGCCTCATACTGGTCGCGCTCAATCTGGAACATCATCTCTCCGGCCTTGATGTAATCGCCTTCCTTGTAGAGGCGCTTCTGGATGATGCCCTGCACGCGGGCGCGCACATCGACGGCCCGGGAACCGGCAGCAGTAGCCAGATACTCCGCAGACCACGGAACGTCACGAGCCACGATGTCAGCCACCTTAACATAAGGAAGGGGCTGGCCTCCGGCATGCGCCCCACCGTCCTTGTCCTTACATGCCGAGAGACTCAGGGCCAGGGCAAAAAGAAATATGAAAGTTATCGCATTGCGCATTGTTGAGAACTCCGCTCAATATGTCGGGCTGTCATCTGATAAAGCGTCTGCAGATTCGCGCCTCGTTCGCATCAAAGGAGGCGGCTTCATGCCGCAACCAGTCTCAATGGCCTTTTCATCGGTGGCGCATGGCGCAGTTTCCGACACGAGTATGGCATTCTTAAAGTTCGTTAACTGACAGGTTCTTTCTATTATTTAGTAATAATTGATTTTTTTCATCAGCAGCAATCAAGTACCAGTCATCCGGGGCTGACAGGCCATAATGCAGTCCCAGACAGCAGCGGCCGCTGCCCTTGCTTGTAGACCACATTTCACAAACAATGACAACAGCCCGGCACCCTGGCTCAGATTGATTTATGATAAAATATTCAAGCACATAAACAGACGTATTGCCATGCAAAAAAAACGACTGCTGGAACGGATTGCTCCTGTCCCGGCAGCACATCGTCAAGATTGTGGTTGATTAGTACTCTGTACTAACATTGTCAAGCACCTTTCTCCCCGCTGCCCTGCTGGCCGGAAAGCAGAGCAGAAATGCCGTGATGCCGGACCATGTATGGAAAGCAGCGCCATGAACTCAGCTCTCCTCGTGCAACGCTTCGGCGTGGCCGCACTCGCGGTCGGGACATACCAGTTCCACCCCCATCTTCGTCCGGCGCACGAGCATGTACGCGGAGCCGCATTGCGGGCACTGCCTTGGCACGGGCTCTTTCCACATGGCGAAATCGCAGTTCGGGTACTGATCGCAGGAATAAAAAACCCTGCCGCGTTTTGAGCTCTTTTCAACAAGCTTTCCCTCACCGCAGCGCGGACAGGTGACGCCTGTGGAATATGCTCTCGTATAGCGGCACTCAGGATATGAGGAGCAGGCAATGAAGCGACTGCCCGAACGCGCACGCTTGAGCACCAGGTCGGCGCTGCATTCAGGACAGGTACCCACCACCGTCAGCGTCTGCATGGCCACGTGCAGATGACCGTTTTCGTCGCGGGCGCAGTTGGCGCTGTACTTGCACTCGGGATAGCCCTCGCAGGCGAGAAAGGCACCGGCTTTGCCAAAACGGAGGAGCAGATGTCTGCTGCATTCCGGGCAGATGAGGTCCGTCTTCATGCCGCCCTTGAGATTCTTCATCTCAAGAGAGGCCTTTTCCAGGGCAGGATTGAAATCATGGGTAAAATGGGTGAGCAGCTCAACCCAGCCTTCCCTGCCCTCGGCTACCATGTCGAGCTGCGTCTCCATGTCCGCGGTAAAGTGGACATCCATGAGCTGCGGAAAACATTCAATGAGCTGTCGGCACACGACGCGGCCAAGTTCCGTGGGCACGAAGGAGCGTTCCTTCTTTTCCACGTAGCCACGATTTTCCAGGGTGGTGATGATGGTGGCGTAGGTGGAGGGACGCCCTATGCCCAGCTCCTCCAGGGAACGCACCAGTGTGGCCTCCGAATAGCGGGCCGGCGGCTGTGTGAACTTCTGTTCCTTCTCAATGGCTGAAACACAGAGGGTCTCGTTTTCGTTCACCTCAGGCAGAAGATTGTCCTTGTCGCCGGGCAGCACCCTTGTCCAGCCGTCAAAAACCTGACGCTGCCCTCTGGCCTGCCAGTCTGTGCCAGCACAGGAGATGCTGAGCGTCGTGTCGCTATAGACAGCATCGGTCATCTGCGAGGCCACATAGCGTGTCCACACAAGACGGTAGATATTGTACTGCTCGTCCGTGAGGCTGTCGCGCACGCTGTCCGGAGTGACAGTCACATCCACTGGTCTGATGGCTTCATGCGCGTCCTGGGCAGATTCCTTGACTTTAAAGCTGCGGCGCTGAGCGGGCAGGTACGCGCTGCCGAAATTTTTGTCGATATAGGCCACGGCCGCATCCCGGGCCTCGTCGGAAATGCGCGTCGAGTCCGTGCGCATATAGGTGATGAGCGCTGTGACAGTGCCATCGCGCATCTCGATGCCCTCGTAAAGGCGCTGTGCTATGCCCATGGTACGCTTGGCTGAGTACCCGTGTCTGGTGTTGGCCACCTGCTGCAGGGTAGAGGTAATGAAGGGCGGCTGCGGCTGGCGTTCACGGCGCCGGTTTTCCACCTTTGTCACCACAAAGGGCTGATCACGCAGGCACTCCTCTACTTCAGCCGCCTGAGCAGCACTGGTGATGGAAGCTTTCTTTCCATCTATCCTGGTCAGATCCAGCCTGAAGCCCTCCCCCTGGCCATTGGCTGCCATGGCGTGGAAGATCCAGTATTCCTCGGGCACAAAGGCTTCGCGCTGGTTCTCTCGATCCACAATAAGGCGCAGGGCCACAGACTGCACACGGCCTGCTGAAATCCCTCTTTTGACGGTTTTCCACAGAAGCGGAGAGATCTTGTAGCCTACCAGCCTGTCGAGCACACGCCTGGCCTGCTGGGCGTGAAAGAGGTTGATATTCAGGTCACGGGGGTGCTCAAGTGCCTCGAGAACGGCCTTGCGGGTAATCTCGTTAAACTGAATACGTTTGATATTATCTGTTATTCCCTGGAGAAGTGTGGCAATATGCCAGGCAATGGCCTCGCCCTCGCGGTCCGGATCAGGAGCGAGATAGACAATGTCGCTCTTCCTGGCCAGCGATTGCAGCTCGGCGACTATCTTTTTCTTGTCGTGAATCACCTCATAATGGGGCTCAAAACCGTGCTCCTCGTCAACGCCCAGTCTGTTGGACGGCAAATCGCGCACGTGACCGGCGCAGGCCGTCACCGTGTAATTATCTCCCAGACCAAATTTTGTGATGCTTTTCACCTTGGTGGGAGATTCAACTATAATAAGGTTGTTGCACATTGTTCCTCCGCTTCAGTCACAGCGGGAGAATACGAAAAAAAAACACGAGGTCAAGCGTGGCCATGCATCTGTTCAAGACGAAAAGATGAACCAAAGTCCCCCGGACAGGGCCTGGAGACGCTGGAGAGGAAACGCCCGCTGCCTTCCGGGCATTCTGGACACAATGTCTCTGTTCTGCTAACATTTCTAAATGTAAAATATTTTTCGTCCGCTACCGTCCTTGGCTGCGGCAGCGGGTGCTTTGACGGAGGCGTCATGCGCAAGACCACAACCCTATCGTGTCTGTCCCTATTTGTGCTTGTCTGCTGCCTGCTGCTTGCGGCCGGATGTGGTTCAAAAACCCGCAATCTTGACGCTGTGCCGGAGCAAACGGCCCTCACGCCCTTTCACGTTGAGGAAGGGGAACGCGTCCAGGTCATTGTCGACGGGAAGGACGAACATGAATGCGCCGCCCTTGCCTCACTGCTTACAGCCACACTGCAAAGCCGCCTGGGCCTGATACCGGCGCACGATGACGAAGAGGCTGACGTTGTTGTGCGCGTCCTCCTCAAGGATCTCTACATTGCCTCCATAGAGCGGGGCAAGCTGGATGCGTCGCGCACCCTTGCCAACACCGCCATAGGCACAGGCATTGGCCTTGGCGTTGGCAGTGTTGCCGCAGGCCGCAAAGGTGCCTTGGTAGGCTCGGGCATAGGTGCGGTTTTGGGACTGACCGTCTCCGCCATGGATGCTGAGCGCGTGGAAATCTGGTCCATTGATGCCACGGTCAGCATTAACCAGCCGGGTGAGGCGGAAAACCCCGAACCTTACGAAACGACAGCTTCCGATGGCATGATGTCTCGCGAAGAAGCCCTTGAAAGGCTGGGCGACAAACTGGCTGACGACATATGCCGCGCCATGGGATGAGCTGACAATGCGCACACACTCCCATACACAGAGCACACCAGTTGTGCTCCTTGTGGTGATGGTGTGCGCCTGCCTTCTGCTGCCCTCGTGCGCATCAATGCGTCATCCGGCTGAAAGTGCGCACCCGGCTGTCCCCGCAGATCTGATCCTGCGCCTCTCCAGCAAACTTGAACATGGCAGACGAACCGGCTGCGAGACTGTCAATGTTACTGTCAGTGATCAGCGCTCCGTTGCCGGTCGCCTCAAGGAACGACTGGAGCAGAGGATGCTCAGTCAGGGATTCACACTCACGGACAAACCCAGTGAAGCGCAGCGTATTGTCACCGTCATCGTCCTGTATCGCGGAAAAGGCAGCCTGGAGGAAATGGAGAAGACCGTCAGTTCCGGATACAACACCTCTGTCAGCTCCATGCACGCACAGGGCGCTGTGCTTGTAACGGATCTGCTGCTCATACGCCGCCGCGTTCCTGCGACAAAAAAACATCTGAGCAATGTCTCGGCCCACAACGCCTTAAGCTCAAGCCAGGTGCGTATTGGTCTTTACTCAAACGAACTGGCCGTGCTTCGAGACCGTGGTCTCGAGGAGGCTCTGGCCAGAGAAATAGCCTCTCTGGCTGTCTACGGGGACATGCAAATGCACACGCCCAGTTCCCTCACGCCCACCAGGAAAGCTTTCACAAAAAAGAAGAACTCCAGAACCAGAAGCTCCAGCAAGGCCAGGGCCAGTAAAAAAAGCAGCAACACACAGAAGAAGGCCACAACTGGCAGGGCAAAAGGCACAGGCACGCAGAAGGCCGGCGCAAAAAGCAAAAACACAGAAACCAGGAAGGACGGAACTGCCAGGAGCGGGACCAGAACCAAGGTCACCAGGGACAAGGGCAAATAGGCAGCATTTCTGTGCAGCCTTTGCCTGCGCCCCCCAGCGCGCCTTTCCGGCACTACAGCAAAACACTTTGCCTTTTCAAGCAAAGCGCAGCGGCGTCAGTGTGTTCGCCGGCTGCTTCTCCAGTCTTCCGTCGCGTGTCATGACATATTCCTCGGCTCTGATGCCGGCATCCGCGCAGATTTGCAGGCATAGGGCCGCCAGAGGGCGACAGCAGGGCACCTCCATACGCACTACCGTGACCGAGGCTGGTCTGGCCCCTCTGAGCAGGGCACTGAGCCGTGCCATCGTCTCCTGCCTCTCTTCAAATTTGGGACAGGCAATGATCAATGCGGCCCCGGCGCAGATATCATGAAAGCGGTTTGAGGACGCCGGCGCGCAGTCGGCAGCAAACACAAGCCGGATGCCGGGAGGAAAGGTCACTCCGGGAGAAAGAAGACGCAGCTTGACAGGCCAGATGGGCAGACGTGTCCCGGCAATGGGCTTCTCCCTGGTACTGGCCATGGGAAGGATAACCGGAGCCGCCGAAGGACAGCCCCGGGAAACTGCAGGCTGCATCAAGCCTGAGTCTGCCCCGGCCTGTGTCTGCTTTTCTGCCTTAAGTCGCGCCACATGCGCCATGGCTGCTTCCTCGTCAAAGGGATCCGCTTCGCGTATCTCAATGGTCAGAGCGCTTTCAGGACAGCCCTGCAGACACGCCCCCAGACCGTCGCAGTAGCTGTCCGCAATGACAGTAGCCTTGCCGTCCACGATGGCAATGGCCCCCTCTGCGCAGTCAAGCACGCACTGGCCGCATCCTGTGCAGAGCTCCCTGTCTATCTTGATGATATTACGCTCTTGTTTCATTACTCTGATATCCTGTTATTTGAATCTGATTATATCAAGATATGGTAATATCCATATATATTGATTAAGACATAAGCCTTTTCCCTCCGGTCATTCCCGGCATCAGGCGTGCATGGCCTTGCGCGCTGCGGCCACGGCCGCACCTATGTCGTCAGCCCCGACAAATTCGGACACCAGGGCACAACACCTGGCACCATGGGCAGCCACTTCGCCAATGTTATGAATCTTGATGCCACCGATGCAGACAAAGGGAATGGAAATGTGCTCACGCACCCAGTCCAGGTATTCAAGGCCCACAGGGGGACAGACGTCCTCCTTCGTCCTGGTGGCATAGATGGGGCCTACACCAATGTAGTCGGCACCGCTGCTCACCGCAGCCAGGGCCTGCTCTGGCCCGTGCGTGGAAACACCAATGCACATGGAGGATCCCACCAGTGCACGCACATCGGCAAGTGGAATATCCTCCTGGCCCACGTGCACACCGTCTGCCTGACAGAGCATGGCGATATCCACGGCATCGTCCACCATGAAACAGGCGTTATACTCGGCTGTGATGCGGCGCAGAAGACGGCATTTTTCCAGCATTTCGCCGTCCTTAAGCTTTTTTTCCCTGTACTGCAGAATACGTACGCCAGCGGCAAGCAGGGCGCGGCTTACTTCCTCAAGACTGCGTCCGCGGGACAAGCCCTCGTCTGTCAATCCGTAGAGATCCGTTTCACCGGGAAGAATAACAGGCATGGTATGGCTCCTGAAAACGCGCCTTGGCGCGACAAGACATGTTTGGAAAAAATCAGTGCAGCACTTCGTACCACACGCGTTTGATGCAGCTGCGCAAAAGACGCATCGGCCTGAATGATGTGTGCATCAGGCAGCGAGGCAGGATAAAACCGGCTGCGTCAACATCCTCCGGAGCAAGATCCGTACAGGTGACGCATGCCCCATGCGCACGCGTATGAGGATGCCCGGCACGGATAAAAGCCCGTTGCAGCAGAACGTCGCAAGGATCGCATCCCAGGGCGAGGCACAGACTTTCATCCAGGGCTACAGGGCTGGCCGATGCCCCAAGCAGCCCGAGCGCATAGGGTCTGCCGCTGGACGGACCGGTCTCGTGCATTGCCGTGATGCCGTCCACAAGTCCCGCACAAGGCGGCAGCGCTGCAAGAATTGCAGCCTGCATGGCCGCAAAATGATCAGGATCACAACCCTGCTTCGTGTGGTAGACGGCTTTGCGAAGACCAGGCACGCAGCCGTAGAGATTCTTGACGCTCAGGCTGAGGACCATCTGCCTGTGCGCCTTGACCCTGGCCACCGAAAGAACGGCATCAGCTTCCAGGGCTGTCGTCGAAATAGTGACAGTATCTCCACTGGCGAGAAGAACCGGTCGCCCGGCTGCCATGGGGTGCACACGCAGCCCAAGGGGTGAAAGCGCCTCATCCATACCTACGGCACGGGCTACGCCGCGTACGGATCCAAAACCTGGCGAATCCGCCACCACGGGCGTTGCCCCCTGATCCAGAACCCAGCGGCAGGCTGCGGCCACGACAGCGGCAGATGTGCAGGCAAGTTGAGACGCCAGCAGAAGATTGGGCTTGACCAGGACACGCAGACCCCGACGGGTCATGCCCGGCCAGGGACATGCCCTGTCAAGCGCCTGCGCCACTATGCGATCAGCCTCTGCCTCGGAAAGACAGCGCATCAGCGTAACGCTGACATCAATAGTCGATTGTGTATCAGGCATACGCACTCCGGACAAACAGGGCGGGAGCGGACATATCTCCCAACGCAGAGGCAGAGGATACACATGCAGCCAGGGAAAAGCGAGAGTGTGCGGATGCCTCCAGCAGGTATTGCCTTGAGCCGCAAAAAAAACAATGCCCGCTGTCTGCCTTGCCGCTGCCGGCAAGCTGCCCGTCCGCAAAAGCACATGTCAGCCATGTTCAGCGTCTTGCTGACCTGTTTTCAGTGTGGTGCACAACAGAGGTAGCATGATGGGCTTTGTGCAAGGTCCGCGTTTGGTAAGTTGTTTACGGACAACTCCATCACAAAGCACGCCTGCCGGTGCTCGTGCACATACAGGGTGTCCAGCCAGGGCGCATGCCGCAGACGCAACCGGGATCAGCGTTTCCATGGTCTCCTGCCGATTGTGGACATGCATGCCTTTTCCAGGGGCTCAAGTCTGCTGACAACACGGGCTCCCGCCTGTTTTGCGCCGGCTCTTCTGCAAAGTCCCTGAACCTGCTTTTGTCTGCCTTTTATGAATAACACATTATGCTGCCGACCGGTGACGACACGCATACACGGCTTTGCATGGCGCTGTTTCAATCTGTTCTCTGACACATCAACGTATACGCATAAACAGGCGCTCTCTGGCACTTCCTGCAGCGCGTCATGTGCCGAAATCCCATCGATTCGAGGCTTGACCGAGCTAGACACGTACCTCTTCAAAGCCGAC